>JANNFH010000173.1:0-2132 GCA_031379565.1 Alphaproteobacteria bacterium | reverse complement strand
TATATGCTCCCTTGGGGAACCTGAAAGCTGATGCCATCCACCGCCAGGCGGGCGCCGTAGCGCTTGACCAATCCCTCTGCTTCGAGCGCGACTTGCATGCCCTACCCGGTTTAAGGCCGTGACCGCGCCAATCAAGCGTGCGCGCGCCGTCGGCGCAATTGACGCGGCGGGCGCCTCACGCAATCTTGCGACGAATTGCGAAAAATGGGGCGCGAACTATGGCGTACTGGCTGGTGAAAAGCGAACCGGACACCTGGTCGTGGGATCAGCATGCTGCCAAGGGCGCGAAGGGCGATTCTTGGACCGGGGTGCGCAATCATCAGGCCAAGGCGCATTTGAAGAACATGAGACGCGGCAACCAGGTGTTTTTCTATCATTCCGGCAAAGGCAAAGAGATTGTCGGCATGAGCGAAGTGGTGAAGGAAGCTTATCCTGATCCGACCGACGCCAAGGGCCAATTCGTTGCGGTGGATTTGAAAGCGGTCGCGCCGCTGAAAACAGCGGTGACGCTGACGGCAATCAAGGCGGAGAAAAAGCTCGCCGACATGGTGCTGGTGAAGAACTCACGCCTCAGCGTGCAACCGGTAAGCGCCAGTGAATGGGCGCTGGTGCTCAAGGTGGGAGAGGCTAGGGCGTAGCTAGCGATGATGCAGCGGCGGCGGCGAGCGCGCGCGCAATTTGTTCAGCGCTCTTGCGAGCATCGCCGGATGAGCCAAGCACGGCGACAACGTTGGCGCCTTGGCGAAACACAATCTGGGTTTGATAACCGGGCAGATCGGTGGCGAGCTGGGCCTCATCACCAAGGTTGGCGATCGGCTGCAACGGCGTTTCCGTGGCGCCGTCCCATGCTTGCGCAAGCGTCGCGAGTTGATCGGCGGGATTGGCGCCGCCCATGCTGTCGGCATTGAACAGCAGCACTTCGCCGCTGCGGGTTCCGTCGGCGGAGCTGAATTGGCACACGGCAGCGATCGGCGCGTCGCCCGCGTTGGCGACGATATTGGGGTCAGCGCCGAAAATGGCGCTCGCATCCGCGATCAGCGCGCAGGCTTCGTTGCTGGCGCTGGCTTCGCTGCGTCCGCCGCCCTGGCCGCAAGCGGCGAGGAAGATCAAGGCCGAGCCCAGCGCCCATAATCTCGTCTTCAATCCAGCCTCCTGCGTTGCGCCCCGGATGAAAGACACTACCCTATCGCACAGCGGAGGAAAGCGTGGCGGACGTGTTCATTTCCTATAAGGCCGAACGGCGGCGCGCGGCGCGGCACCTCTCCAAGGTGCTCGGTGCGCACGGCTATTCGGTGTGGTTCGATTACGGGCTCATCCCCGGCGACGATTTCGAACCGAAGTTGATGGCGGAACTGGGCGCGGCGAAGGTTGTCGTGGTGCTGTGGTGCGCGATGTCGGTCAAGAGCCAATGGGTGCATAAGGAAGCGCATTATGCGCGCGAGCATGGGAAATTTCTGCCCTGCTGGATCGAGGAAGCGGACCTGCCCGACGAATTCTCCGGCGCCGATACGATCAACCTGATCGCTTGGGACGGCGGGCCACGCAGCCGCATGCTCAATCGCGTGATCGACGATGTCGGGCGCCGCCTTGGCCGTGATCCGGCAGTCAATTATCGCGAGCTGCGTGATCTCGAAGATGATTGGCACGATTTCGGCGCGCCAAGTTTGGCCCAGTTCGCGCTCAGCGATGCGCCCCCCGCCGTGCGCGAAGGCCCCGCGCGCCCGCCCGCGCCAGCGAAGGCCGCGCCGATCCTTGGCCCGCCGCCAAAGGGACTTTCGCAAAACCTGGCCGCGCATTGGGAACGCGCCCAGAACGGCGATGCGGCCGCGCTTTTTCAAGTCGGCTTGTCCGCTAAGGCCTTCGACCAGCGCTTTGGTGAACGCGCCATTGCCCCAGATCCTGTCCTCGAGGGAAAACTGCTTGCCGGTGGAGGAGGCGAGCACCACCAGCCCGAACTCGGGAGCGGAAAGATCGTTAAGAACACCGTTCACGTCGTTGGAGAATCCAAGGCGCCCTCCCATGACATTGCCTGAATGGCAGGTGTCGACGAACAGCAGGCCTTTTCCCTTCAGGTTCGCGAGCCGCGAACGTATTTCCGCGAAGGGCACGCTGGTGGCCTCCAAACGGTCGAT
>JANNFH010000165.1:0-2825 GCA_031379565.1 Alphaproteobacteria bacterium | reverse complement strand
GGATGCGCGTGGGTTTTCCACGCGGTCCCGGAGACGGGAGAGCACCATGACACAGCCAGCCATCACCCCCTTGCGTCAGCGCATGATCGAGGACATGGCGATCCGGCGCCTCGCGCCGGGCACGCAAGCTTTCTATGTGAGCGCGGTCGCCAAGTTCGCCCGCCATTTCGGGCGATCGCCTGACACGCTCGGTTACGAAGAAGTGCGCGCCTATCAGCTGCACCTGGTGCAATCCGGGCTTAATGTCGGCAACGTCAATCGCGCGGTGACCGCGCTCAGGTTTTTCTACAAGGTGACCATGGGCCGGCGCGACGCGCCCGACATGATCCCGCTGGCGCGCCGGCCAGAGAAGTTGCGCGCCGTTTTAACGCCAGAGGAGGTCGCCCGCCTTATCGACGCCGCGCCGGGCATGAAGTATCGCGCTGCGATCAGCGTCGCCTATGGCGCTGGCTTGCGCGTCTCCGAAGTGATCGCGCTCAAGGTGTCCGACATCGACAGCGCGCGCATGGTGATCACCATCGTGGACGGCAAAGGCCACAAGGATCGCTTAGCCAAGCTGTCGCCCAAACTGCTTGAGGAATTGCGCGCCTGGTGGCGGGCGGCAAAGCCCAGAATCTATCTGTTTCCGAGCCGGATGTGCGCGTTCGACCATATCGGCACGCGCCAATTCGCCCGCGCTTGCCAGAGCGCGGCGGTCGCCGCCGAGCTTGGCAAATCGGTGCATCCGCACATGCTGCGCCATTCGTTCGCCACGCATTTGCTCGATGCCGGCACGGATATTCGCGTGATTCAAATCATGCTTGGCCACAAAAAACTGGAGACGACGGCGATCTATGCGCGGGTGTCGCCGAAGCTGATCCAGGATACGGCCGGCCCGTTCGAGCGCTTGTGCTTTTCCGAGAAGCCGCCCGCCTGATCGGCCGGCGCCATGCCTCGTCCAGCGTTGGAGGTCGCGGATATTTTTCGCGCCGCCGGACCGGCTTATCGCGCGCGCGAGGCCGGCCATCTGAGCTTTGGCCAATTGCGCGTCATGTCGGCGATCGAAGCGTGCCGCACCGCAGCCCTTGGCGGCCATGTCAACGCTTGCGAGGACTGCGCCCATACCGACATTTCCTACAATTCCTGCCGCAACCGCCATTGCCCCAAATGCCAAAGCGCCGCGGCTTACGATTGGCTCGAAGCGCGCCGCGCCGATCTGTTGCCGGTGGAGTATTTCCACGTCGTCTTCACACTGCCGGCGCCAATCGCTGACATCGCCTATGCCAACAAGGCCGTGATTTACGATGCCTTGTTCAAGGCCGCATCCGAGACTTTGCTCACCATCGCCGCCGACCCGAAGCACCTCGGCGCTGGCATCGGTCTCACCGCCGTATTGCACACCTGGGGCTCGGCGCTGACGCATCATCCCCATGTGCATTGCATCGTGCCGGGCGGGGGCCTGTCGCTTGACGGGACGCGCTGGATTGCATGCCGGCCGGGATTTTTTCTGCCGGTGCGGGTGCTGTCGCGGCTGTTTCGGCGGCTGATGTGCGCCCGGCTCGCCGCCGCGCACGCCGCCGGCAAGCTCAACTTCATCGGCAACCAGGCCACGCTTGCCGATGCAGGCGCCTTCGCCGCCTTCATGAAGCCGCTCAGCCGCGCCGAATGGGTGGTCTATGCCAAGCCCCCATTCGCGGGGCCACAATCTGTGCTCGCCTATCTCGCCCGCTACACCCACCGCGTCGCCATCGCCAATTCCAGGCTGCTCGGCTTCGATGGCGCGCGCGTCAGCTTCAAATACAAGGATTACCGCGCCAACGCCGAAGCGCGGCGCAAGATCATGAGCCTCGATTCCGGCGAATTCATCCGCCGTTTTCTGCTCCACGTGCTGCCCGATGGCTTCCACCGCATCCGTCATTGCGGCTTCTTGGCCAATGGCGTGCGCGCGGGCGCCATCGCCAAAGCGCGCGCGCTTCTGGGCGCCGCCACGCCAGATCAGCCAGCGTCCAGCGCCGACACCGAAGCCTATGCCGCGCCATGCCCGTGCTGCGGCGGACGCATGATCGTGGTGGAGCGCTTCGAACGCGGCGCAGCGCCGCGCCACGCGCTGGCGTTTCGGATCGATACGTCATGATCGCCGCCCCGCACAAATCCGCCAAACCACTTCGCAAAAAGCGTCGACCGGACTCGGCGGCGGCGAGGCTCGCGCCCAGCGCCCATTTCATCGCTCGCCGACGGCGCTCCATCCCGCCGCACGCGGGCGTCAGATCCAACGCGTCGCGAAAACTCCCACGGCAGACGCGCTGCGCGCGCCCAAATCGTGCGCCGCCTCCTCCACGCTCTCTCGCCCCGACGCCCCAATCCCCATAAGCCCCGCGCGTCATCCCGCGGTTTCGCACACTCGACGTTCCCGGACGCCGGCCGCCGAGCCCAGCCCCACCATCGAGGAAGCGGCCGGCGTCCAAGAACGCTTAAGAATTTGAGCCTTAGCGCCCGCAGCAGGGCGAGTGTCTGTTCTTGAGCGACTAGGACATTCGGCGGATTGTGGCGACCCGGGCATGAATGGCCCAATTGAGACATTCGCCTGTCAGGCTATCAATCCTGGCGTGACCATGTCGCCGCCCCTGATCCCGGACCACGGTCCGTTCAACGAACTGGCCTGGAGCGGACGGCGGTTATGTCCAACGCCGCGCGACCACAGCGCATCGGCGGAACCTCTAATTGGGAGCGAGAGCGGCGAGCGCGCGGGTGGCGCGGGCCTGACCAGGCTCGATTTGAAGTGCGCGACTGAACTCGCGGCGCGCATCGGCCGTGCGGCCGGCAGTGGCGTAGGCGCGCCCAAGGCC
>JANNFH010000132.1:0-7766 GCA_031379565.1 Alphaproteobacteria bacterium | reverse complement strand
TCAATCCAGGCTCGATTGCCGCATCGAAATTATGGAGCGCCAATGCGCGATCGACTGGTATGTTGTGGTGGAGCGGATCGGGGCCGAGCCGGTCGCGGGGTTCGACAGAATGTGCCTCGGCGCGCAATAGGGATGAGGATGATGGTTGAGGATGGGGGTGTTTGGACCGCGCGTCTTCAGACGCGCATTGGAAGCGCAGCAAGAGCGGGCTTGAAGGCCCGCGGTCCGGCTTTGCGTGCAGCGCTTGCGAGCGTGATCCTCGCATCCTGCGCGACCATCACCCCGCCGGGCGCATCGACGCCGTCGGGGCCGCCCTCTATCCCATCCGCGCCACTGGCGCTCGGTGATTATCGCGGCGCCTCACCGAGTGCGGTGTTGAGCCAGTTCGAGCGCGGCGTTTCCAGCCGCTACGCCGCCGGCCTCGCGCTGAACGCGGTCAGCGCCGACCTTCGGCGCAACGCATTCACCTGCGCCCCCGGCGCCAGCAGCGAGCGCGGCGATCCGCCCGCTCAAATCTGCCGCCAAACACTCAGCGCCAATGCCTGCACCCACACTTGGCAAGTGCATCTCTACGACCGCGGCGGCGACAGCCAACTCGCCCGCACCCGCGCGCTCTATGACCGCCGCTGCGGCGACGACGGCTTGCTCGGCGGACCGGGGTAGGGGGCGGCCTCGCCGGCATTGCGCGAGATCGCGATAATCGCTGCGCTGGCGCTGGCGTTGGCGCGGGTCTAGAACCGAACTTGGCGCCCACCGATGGGCGGCGAGCCAGGAGGATCGGACATGTCTGCGGCATATCGGATTGTTCTCACCGGTGGGCAAGAAGCCCCCGTCCCTGTCGTCACCAGCGCCACTGGCAGCGGCTATGCGATTTTCGACTCGGTCACCAGCGCGCTGTCCTATTCGATGAATATTTCGGGCCTGGATTTCGGCCCGTGGCTTGCGCTAGCCGCGCAAACCGTCACGCCCCTGGATAATGTCATCGCCGCGCATTTTCACCCAGGCGCGAGCGGCGTCGCAGGCGGACCCATCTTCGACTTGATGCTGGCCGACGACGATTTCTCCGGAACAATCAATCCGAATGGCACAAGCACCTTATCCGGCAATTGGGAGACCACCGACTTGACTTCGCTGACGCCGCACCTCGCCACGTTTTCTGGCGCCGGCGCGCTCGGCTCGGAAATCCCGATCTACATCAACCTCCACACCAGTGCGAACACGGGCGGTGAAATCCGCGGCCAGCTTATCCTCATCGCCACCGACGCAAGCGAAACTGTCACCGGCACCAGCGGCGTCGATTTCCTTCCCGGCCTTGGCGGTAACGATGTCATCAACGGTCTGGGCAGCAACGACACACTCGAAGGCGGCGCGGGCGCCGACACGCTCGATGGCGGCGCCGGCGTCGATACGATGCGCGGCGGCAGCGGCAACGATACTTACGTCGTAGACAGCGCCGGCGATCTAACCATAGAAGGCGCCGGCGCCAGTGGAATCGATCTGGTGCTGTCGTCGGTCACCCGCTCGCTTGGCGCTAATCTTGAAAAGCTGAAGCTGTCCGGCGCAACCGCGATCAACGGGACCGGCAACACACTCGCCAACGTCCTAACCGGCAACAGCCTCGCCAACACGCTCAGCGGACTCAGTGGGGCCGATAAGCTGATTGGCGGCGGCGGCGCCGACAGGCTCTACGGAGGCGGGGGGCTCGATACGCTCACCGGCGGAAACGGCGCCGACAAATTCGTCTTCAACATTGCGCCCACCGCCGCCAGTCAAGACAATATCACCGATTTCAACGCCGCCGCCGACACCATTCAGATCGCGAGCGCGGCGTTCGCCGGGATCGGCGGCCCCGGCGTGTTGTTGGCGGATGCCTTCCACCTCGGCGGATCAGCCGCTGACGCGAACGACCGCATCATCTATGACCAAGCCAGCGGCACGTTGTGGTTCGACGCCGACGGCTTCGGCGGCGCAGCGCAAATCCAGTTCGCCACTCTCACAAACAACGCCGCGCTCACGGCGGCGGATTTCGTGGTGATCTGAGCGCGCGGCCACGGCTGGCCTATTGCGTGGGTCCAGCAATGCCTGGGGCGGCGACGGGCGCCTCGGGCGCTTGCTCGGGAGCGAGCGACACGCCAGGCGCTTCGGGCGTTTCGAGATAGCGGGTGATGTCCGCCGGGTCGAGCGTGAGCATCGGCGCCCAACCGAAATTGAGCGCGACCGGGCTGTGACGAAGCCGTGTCAGCGCCACGCGGCCGGTGACAACGGCGTGGGGCGCGTCATCGCCAAGGATTGCGGCCAGCCGCGACGGGCTGGTGTAAATCGCCGCCGCCTGCACATTGTTCTGGATCGGCACCCCGAGGGGTGCGGCGTCGGCGCCTGACCCGGTGAGCGCAACGGCGACCTGCGATTCCAACAGCAAGTGGCGAAACACCGGCCGCATTTCCGGATTGGTGAGAGCGGCGAGGAAGGCGTTTTCGAGCGCGTTGGCGGGCTCGATCTGTTGCGGGCCGGTTTGCTCTGGCTCGGCCTGCTGCGGCCTTGGCGCGGCGGCCGCCGCTGGCGCGGGCGGCGCCGGTGTTTGCGCCGGTGGGCGCGCTGGCGTTTGCGCCGACGCCGCGCCGAGCGCCGTGCTCAGCGCGAACGCGGCTGCCAAGAACACGAATTTTCGCATGCCTTCTCCCAGCCCGAGCGTTACTTATGGGCTTTGCTTGGCGGCGAAGGAAGGCCACATAATGGCGAATGGAGGACCTTTACCACCCGCGCATTCTCGAACTCGCCGCCGCCATCCCCCATGTCGGCCGGCTTGAGGCGCCCGATGGCGCGGCCACAAAGGTGAGCCGCGTTTGCGGCTCGGTGGTGAGCGTCGAGCTAAAACTGAAGGACGGGCTCGTCAGTGACATCGCCGTGCATCCGAAGGCCTGCGCGCTCGGCCAGGCCGCGACGGGCGTGCTCGCCATGCACGCCATTGGCGCAACGCCGGAAGAAATTATCGCCGCGCGCGACGCCATGCGGGCGATGCTGAAAGAGCGCGCGCCCCCGCCCGCGGGCCGGTTCTGGGAACTCCGCCACCTCGAAGGCGTGCGCGATTATCCCCCCCGTCACGCCAGCACCATGCTGGCGTTCGACGCCGCGGTGGAGGCGCTGCAACAGGCGCGGCGCGCGGGCGGCGCATGAGCGCGCCGCCGCCGCTCAGACATCCCGGCGCCATCGCGTTGCGCGCCGCGGCGCTTCGCTATCCGCAAACCGAAGAACATTTCCCGTGGGATCACCACGCCTTTAAGGTCGCTGGAAAGAAGACGTTTTTGTTTCTTACCGGCTTGGAGGAGGGCTTCAATTGTTCGATGAAGCTGCCTTATCGCAATGGCGAAGCGTTGAAGCTGAAGGCGGCGGCGCCGACCGGCTATGGCATGGGCGCCTCGGGTTGGGTCACGTTGACGTTTTCACCCAGCGGCAAACCGCCGATGACGAAATTGCATGATTGGCTGGACGAAAGCTGGCGGGCTGTTGCGCCCAAGAAACTGTCCGCGAGCTTCCCTGATCCGCCGCCGAAGGGCGGGAAATAGCGGCTTCGCCGCGCGGGCCATTTGGCGTCCATCGTGATCGCGTCGCGAAATCTGCAGCGCAATTGCCTATGCGGTAGGCCAGCTTTGGTCTAGCTTCCGCCCCTCTCAAGGGGAAACGCAGATGTTGAGGCTTATTGGACTTCTGGCCGTGGCCGCGGGGGCGGGCTATTTCACCAACCCCACCGAGGAAGCCCATCGCGCGGCGGCCAACCAGGTGTTGAGCGTCCAGGCGGATGCGGCCGCCGAGAATTTCGATCTCGGCGCCATGCTCGAGACCGGCGCCGCCTCGCTGACTCAAGACGGCGGGTACAGCAATTATTATGTGGGCTCGACCTACAGGCTGGAGGCGGGCGGTCATCCTTATGTCGAATGCTATGGCGCGTTCACGAAAGTGATCTGCAACCGGGTTGGCGCTGAGGCGGAAGCCGCGCCCGCCTCGGACTAGCTTGCCGCCGCGCTGAGGTGCTTGTCTTTCGTCTGCACTCTCTGATATGCAGCGCGCATGCGATTTGATCTCGCCCACGCGCTGAACTCCACGACGACCACCAGCTAAAGCCGGCGGCGCGGGATCGGGCGCGCCGCAGCGGCGAAGCGTGGCCCGGTCGATCCAACCGCAACACATACGCCACAAGATATCTGATCGTCATGTCGCCCAGCATTCCAGCGCGGGGGCTGCTTGCCCTCATCCAGGTCTACAAATGGGCGCTGTCGCCGCTGGTCGGGCGCGATTGCCGCTATTTGCCGACCTGCTCGTCCTACGCCGCCGATGCGGTGGCCCGCCATGGCGCGTGGGTTGGGAGCTGGATGGCGGCGGCGCGTATCTGTCGCTGCGCACCGTGGGGCGGGCATGGCTGGGATCCCGCACCGGAGCGCAAGCCAAGCGCGCCTTGGTGGGCGCCCTGGCGGCTTGGCGATTGGCATGGCGGTTTTCGCGCGCCGCCGCCTGAGTTTGAATGCAAAAGAGCTGAACCATGAATATCTCACTTTCCTTCCCCGACGGTGCGGTGCGCCAATATGATGCTGGCGTCACGCCGCTGGCGGTCGCGGAGGGCATCTCCAAATCGCTGGCCAAGAAAGTTGTCGCCGCCAAGCTTGACGGCGCCTGGTGGGATTTGACGCGCTCGATCGAAAGCGACGCGAAATTTGAATTGGTCATGCGCGACAGCGCCGACGGGCTCGAAGTGCTGCGCCACGACGCCGCGCACGTGCTGGCGCAAGCGGTGCAGGAATTGTTTCCCGGCACGCAAGTGACGATCGGCCCGGTTGTCGAGGACGGCTTCTATTACGATTTTGCTCGCGAAGAGCCGTTTTCGATCGATGATTTTCCCAAGATCGAACAGCGCATGAAAGAGATGGTCGATGCCGATCTGCCGATTGTACGCGAAGTGTGGAATCGTGAAGACGCCATCGCCCATTTCAACGCCATCGGCGAAACCTTCAAAGCGCAAATTATCGACGACATCATCCCGCTGGGCGAGGCGATCAGTGTGTATCGCCAAGGCAAGGATTGGAAAGACCTATGCCGCGGCCCGCATCTGCCCTCGACGGGGCGTCTCGGCAAGGCGTTCAAGCTGATGAAACTCGCCGGCGCCTATTGGCGCGGCGATCAGGCGAACGCGCAGCTGCAGCGCATCTACGGCACGGCGTGGGCCGACGAGAAGCAGCTTGAGGAACATCTAAAACGGCTCGAAGAAGCCGAGAAACGCGATCACCGCAAGCTCGGGCGCGCCCTGAACCTTTTCCATCTGCAGGAGGAGGGGCGCGGCATGGTGTTCTGGCACGAGAAAGGCCTGACGCTGTGGCGCATCATCGAAGCCTACATGCGCCGTCGCCTGGACGCCGCTGGTTACATCGAAGTGCGCACGCCCCAAGTGCTCGACCGCGTGTTCTGGGAAAAATCGGGCCATTGGGAAAAGTATCGCGCGAACATGTTCGTCTGCGAGACGGTGGAGGGCGAAACCCTGTCGCTGAAGCCGATGAATTGCCCGGGTCACGTTCAGATTTTCAAATTTGGTCAGAAGAGCTATCGCGATCTGCCGCTGCGCATGGCCGAGTTTGGAGCTTGCCATCGCTACGAACCTTCGGGCGCGTTGCACGGCCTGATGCGCGTGCGCGCTTTCACGCAAGACGACGCCCACATCTTTTGCCGCGAGGACCAAATCGAAGCGGAAACCACCGCCTTCATCCACCTTGCCCAATCGGTTCATGCCGATTTCGGCTTGAACTCCGCCGACATCGTGCTCGCGACGCGACCGGAAATCCGCGCCGGCAGCGATGAATTCTGGGACAAGGCCGAAGCGCAAATGTTGAGCGCCGCGCGCGCGGCGGGGGTCGAGCCGGTTATCGCCGAAGGCGATGGCGCCTTCTATGCGCCGAAACTCGACTTTATCATCAAGGACGCGATCGGGCGCAGCTGGGCCTGCGGCACCATCCAGCTTGATTACGTGCTCCCCGATCGGCTTGACGCCGAATATGTTGGCGAGGACGGCCACAAGCATCGCCCGGTGATGTTGCACCGCGCCATTCTCGGCTCGCTTGAACGCTTCATCGGCGTGCTGATCGAGCATTATTCCGGCGCCTTCCCGCTCTGGCTGGCGCCGGTGCAAATTGTCGTAGCGACGATTACGTCGGACGCCGATGCCTACGCGCGGGAAGTCGCCGCGGCGATGAAGGCGGCGGGTTTGCGGGTGGAACTCGATTTGCGCAACGAAAAGGTCGGCTACAAGGTGCGCGAGCATTCGCTGACGAAAACCCCGGTGATCGCGGTGGTCGGGCGCAACGAGGCTGAGCACAGACAAGTGGCGTTGCGCCGTCTGGGCGGTGAGGCGCAGCAGGTTGTGGCGCTCGCTGAGGCGATCGCGGCGTTGACGCAAGAGTCCGCGCCGCCGGACCTGCAACGGGCGGGCTAGCGCCTCAGGGCGCGGTTGGAAAGCATGCCCGTGACTGGGGCGTAATGCTGCGCTGGAAAAATTTCCAGTTTGCGGGGAAATCCCCGGCGCGGACGACTAGACGGGTTCGCTCCGCCGATACAGGATGGCGTTTCCAAACCCAGCTGCGGTGGCCCCAGATTTGAGCCAATTTCCTTCACGAGAACGCTCGGCGGCTGCCGCGCTGGAGCCGCGCGTTTGCGCGATTGTGGTGAGCCGTCATGCTCACGCCGCGTCGCTGGATTTGTGTTTGCGCAGCGCCATGGCGGAGCCTTGGATCGACGACTTGGTCGTCGTCGATAATGGGGATGACGTTGAAATTTCCTCGGCGCTGCGGGCATTGCAGGCTGATCGCCGCGACGTGAAAGTGGTGCGCGCGGGCGCGGGCCTGAGCGCCGCCGCCGCCGCCAATCTCGGCGTCGCCCATGCGCGCGGGCGCTGGCTGTTGTTTCTCGATCCCAACGTCGTGTTGCAACGTGGTGCGGTGGCGCGCATGGCCGCAGCAGGCGGCGGCGCGCGCGAACCTTGGATTGTCGGCGGTCGCTTGACCGACATTAACGGGCGCGATCGGCGCGCGGTCCGCGCGGGCGCGCTGACGGCCTGGTCGGCGGTGGCGGTGGCTATCGATTGGCCGGGGCCCAAGCCGTTTAGAAAACCTGGCCGCAAGGACGAGCGCAACGCGCCGTGCGAGCCGGCGAAGGTGGCCGCCGTTTCAGCGTCGCTGATGCTGATCCCGCGCCTCGATTTTCAGGGGCTTGGCGGGTTTGACGAAGATTTCGCCACCCACGCCGCCGATCTCGATCTCTGCCGCCGCGCCGCTGCCGCCGGCGGTAGCGTGTTGTTTCAGCCCGAAGCGGCGGGGGTTCAGTTTCGCAGCGCGGCGCGCTCGGGTCGGCGTGAAGCACAGGGTCTGGCGCTGTTCGTCGCCAAGAGCGCGCGCACGCCGGTGCAGAAGGCGTTTGCCTTTATCGCCGGCCCCGCCTTCGCGGTGCTGGTGGCGGTTCGGGATCTGGTGGCCGGTCGCCCGCCAATTCGTCGTTGAACTCGATAGGTTGGGGGGCAACCCGCACCGATCCCACAAACAGCGTTATCTGGTCGCCGTTGCCGACGTTGATTCCAGTCACCGGCGCGCCCGTTGCGGCGAAAGCAAATCCGCGCTGCTCCAACGCGGCGTTCACAGCGGCGGTTTCACGCGCTTCAATCAACAATGTATCGCCGACATGCACGCCGGCGCCCAGTTCGGCGGCGGAGACGAGCCGGATCGCCGTGTCGGTCA
>JANNFH010000131.1:0-15932 GCA_031379565.1 Alphaproteobacteria bacterium | reverse complement strand
GGCATTGCGTTCCGGCTGGCGGCGCCGCACAAGGCGGCGGCGACAATGTTGACTTTGGCAGCCTCGTGCAGGAAGCGGTGCGCCAAGCAGGACAATCCGCTCAAACGGCGGAAACGCAAGCCACCGCCGTCGCCGGCGGGCAAGGCGACATCGTCGATGTCGTCACCGCCATCGCGGCAGCCGAGACGCAGCTCGAAACCGTGATCGCCGTGCGCGATCAAGTGATCCAAGCCTATCAAGAAATTCTACGTATGCCGATTTAGTTGGGGCGCCGCTGCGACGCCCACATTCACTGACCACGGCGCACCGGCTCGTTGGCGCGCCTAAGCAGCAGATTTAGGCCGACCAGAATCGCGACGCCAAGATCGCGCGCCTTTCTGGTGCTTGCGGACTTAGGAATTCTACCCAAAAGGCAACTATTTCTTGCCGCCGGACCCAATCGCGCCAGCGCTCGGCGCGCTCTTGGCGGATTTTTCCTTCTTCGGCTTGCGCTTTTCTTTGCTGGAACGCTGCTGACCCTTGGCCATCTCGGCCTCCTTCATTGTGACGATCACCAATCTTGAGGGCGTCGCGGCTTCTGTCCAGTGCTGCGCTGCCGGTGGAACCCCATTGGCGATCGAATGGTCGCTCACCGGCGTCCGATTGCCGGGCTGCATCGGGCCAGCGTTCAATTGAAGCAAGCAATCTGGCGTCGAAGATCGGTCAAGGGCGTAATCGCCTACTGGCAACGAGGCCGAACCGGATCGGCGTTCTCTGGGCGTCGAGGTCGGCGCCATCTTAGAACACCGGAATTGTCCGCCGCAGAAATCCGTCGAACAGCGGCACGGTAAAAGCGGTGTCGCCGTGCGCGGGGCTGTAGATCATGCCCTTGGTGATGAGCCCCGATCTGATTGGGGCGACGGTGGTTACGCCCTTCTTCAACGCGGCGGCGATATCGCCGGAGCGGTGCGGTCCGGGGCCGATCTCCGCCATCGCGCGCAAATAGCGCTTCTCCGCGGGCGTTAGCCGATCGAGGCGCACCCGAAAGAAGCTCGCATCGAGGTCGTCCAGGGCGTCGTTTGTCGCTCTCAGGGCGTCCTCGGTTTCGATTGGCGAAGCATCCGCCGCCGCCCATGCGTGCTTGCCCCATTCCTGAAGGAAGTAGGGATAGCCTTGGGTCTGCTTCAGGATTTCCGCGAGCGCGCCGTCCGTGAATTCGACGTTGAGCTTAGCTGCGGGAACGATCAAGGCGGCGCGCGCGGCGTCCGGCGCCAATGTGTTTATTTGGGGAAAATCGAACAGCCGCTCGGCGTAGGATTTTGCCCGACCGCTCTGTCCGACAAGTTGCGGCAAGCCGGCGCCGACCAGCGTGATCGGCAATTGGCGTTGAGCGCAGCGGTGCAGCGCGCTGATCAAAGCCGCCAGTTGTTCTTCGGGCACATATTGAAGTTCGTCGATGAAGAGGACGAACGCGGTGTTGCGTTCGCGCGCGGCTTGCCCGGTCGCCTCAAGCAAGTCAGCGAGGTCGTTTTCAAGATTGCCCGTGTCGGCAAGGCCCGCTTCGCCATCGATTTCAAGCCCAACCTCAACATCGCCGAACTTCACTTTCATGGCCGAGATAAATCCGGCCAACGCCCTAAGCGCGCGCTTGGCGCCATCAGCGGCGCCGGCGATCCGATCGAGTTTGAACAACGCGGCGCGAAGAGCCGGCGCCAGGATGCCCGGCAACGAACGATCCTCCGGCGCCTCTAGCCAAACCGTGACGTGCCCGCCCCGCTCGGCGTCAAGACGGAGCCGGTTGAGAAGTACCGTCTTGCCCACGCCCCGCAGGCCGACAAGGACCACGCTCTTGGCCGCTCGGCCCGCTCGGATGCGGTCGAGCGCAATGGAGACGTTTTCAATAAGGCCGTCGCGGCCGGCCAGTTCTGGGGGCGGCGTGCCCGCGCCGGGGGCATAAGGGTTAAGTCTGGGGTCCATATTGAGGGACCTTATGTCAGTTTATTCGATTTTAGTAAATCGGGATAAGTTTGCTTGAATTGACGGCGGCCCGGTGCGCCACGGGGCGACTTACTCCTTCAATTTCAGTTATCGGTCATCGTGTTTAACACCCGTGTCAAGCCGTCGAAGCGCTGCTGCTGGGCCGCAGCGTTGCGAGATGGCACGCGCCACCTGCCATTCCAAATTCCATCATTTGGTAGCAGATTGGTAGCAGGGTGATTTTTGGCTGACTGACTAAACTCGCTAAGTCATTGACTTTATGGCGCGCCCGGAGAGATTCGAACTCCCGACCCCCAGATTCGTAGTCTGGTGCTCTATCCAGCTGAGCTACGGGCGCGAAGCGGGGGTGAATAGCGGGCGGGCGGGCGCGTGGCAAGGCGAAGTGACGCGCGGGCGGGGTTAACCGGTCGCTCACGCGGCTTTGCGAACTTATCAATCGATGCCCACCCGCCCACTATCCCTCTCCAACGCGGCCACGCTGGCTACAGCGCCCGAAGACGAGTTCACCGCCCTCGCCCGCCTCGCCGCCGTTGCGTTGGGCGCGCCCATGGGCTTTGTATCGCTCGTGCTGGGGGAGCAGAGTTGGACTCGCGCTCTGCACGGCGCCGACCTCCACCTCTTGGGCCATGATCATCCTTTCGCGACCCACGTTGCGCGCACGAGAGCGACGCTCGCCATCGACGATATCTGCGCGGATTCGACTTGGCGCGACGAGGTCTTGAGCGATCCCAGCTTGGCAGCTCGCGCGTGTGTCGCTGCGCCTATCCTGCTCTGCTCAGGCGCGGCGGCGGGCGCGATTTGCGTGCTTGACCGGCGGCAGCGCCAATGGACCCGCGGAGAGATTGAACAGGTTCAGGATTTCGCGCGGATCGCCGCCGCGCTGCTGCAGGACCGGATGATTTCCTCGGCAATGGACGCCGCCTCCGATGGCATCGCCATGGTCGATGCGAGCGAACGTTTCTTCTATATGAACCAAGCGCACGCCGCCCAGTTCGGCTATTCATGCCCAACCGATTTGCTCGGCAAGGCGTGGACGATTCTTTACGACGACGCAGAAATCGCGCGCATTCGCGCGGAGGCGTTTCCTCAAGTGTGGTCAGCGGGCGCCTGGACTGGATCATCGATAGGCCGACGCCGTGACGGTTCACACTTTGCCCAAGAGATCACCCTGACGCGCCTGCCCACCGGCGGCATTATTTGCGCCACGCGCGATGTTTCCGAGCGCAAGGCACTGGAAGCGGAAACCTTGCGCCTCACTGAAATGCGCGTGCGCGCCGAAGCGGCGAGCGCCGCGAAATCGGCGTTCTTGGCGTAAGTGAGCCATGAAATTCGTACACCGCTCAATGCGGTCATGGGTCTGGCGAGCGTGCTTGGGCGCGGCGCGCTTGATGAACATCAGCGAGAAATCGTGGCGCTCATTGGCGCCTCCAGCCAAACCATCGAACGGCTGCTGCGCGACATTCTCGACATCGCACGAATTGAAGCGGGCAAACTTACCCTGGAGCTGGCGCCGTTCGACCTTCGCGGCGCGGTTTACGTCGCTGCCGAACTTGCCCAAGTGCAGGCGGTCGAAAAGGGCATTGGTTGTTTTGTTGAGTTCACGGCCTCGGCGCAAGGGTCCTTTCTGGGTGACGAATTCCGCATTCGACAGCTTCTTCTAAATCTCGCCGCCAACGCGGTGAAGTTTACCCCTCACGGGGAAGTGCGCATTCTGGTCGATGTGCGCGAGGCCGCGGACGGCGGCGCGGCGGAGGTCGTGTTCGTAGTGAAGGACACCGGCATCGGCTTTCCCGCTGAAGACGCCGCGCGTTTGTTTCAGAGTTTCGAGCAAGCAGATGCGCTGATCGCGCGCACCTACGGCGGCGCCGGACTAGGGCTGGCGATTTGCAAGGCGCTTACCGACGCGATGGGCGGCGCCATCCATGCGCAATCGGAGCCAGGACTGGGCAGCAGCTTTACGATTGTGTTGCCACTAGCGCGTGTGCGTACGCCTGCGAGCCTCGTCGCGCCCCAATCGTTGCCGGCGAGCGCGCCTCTGCGCGTTCTGGTGGCGGAAGACCATCCGAACAATTGCAGGGTAATCGAACTCATTCTTGAGAGCGCCAATGCGGAAATCGTCTTCGCCAGCAACGGCGTGGAGGCCGTGCACGCGCGGCGCGGCGGCGAGTTCCATCTCATTTTGATGGATGTGCTGATGCCGGTGATGGACGGCGTTACGGCCGTGCGCGCCATACGCGCGTTCGAAGCCGCGACGGGCGCCGATCGAACACCGATCGCCATGCTTTCCGCCAACGCCCGCGACGATCAACGCATGCTGGCGCTATCGGCGGGGGCGGATCATTTCATCGCCAAGCCGCTCACGGCAGCGGCTCTGCTCGACGGCGTCGCGTACGCTATGGAGGCCGGCCAGCGGAAAGCAGCGGTCTGATCAGACGCCGTCACGCCAAGCCGTCCAGCCACCGATCGCGTGCGCCGCGTACACACCGCGGGCAACAGCGCGGGCAAGACAATCGGCGGCCAGCGCGCCCAGCCGCGCCACGAACATCGATCGAGGCGCCGGCGCCTCGCGCACCGCGGTGGCGAGAGCGAACACCACGTCGCCGTCAAACGGCGCGAACACGGGGCGGATGGCGCGGGCCAAGCCGGCGCTCGCCATTTGCGCTACGCGCTTGCATTCAGCCGAATTGAGCGCGGCATCGACCGCGACCACCGCCAGGGTGGTGTTGGCGCGGGCGTGCGCATTGAATTTGGCCGCGCCCCAATCTTCGGGGTCGAGCGGCGCGTCGACCTGAGGTCGCACGCCCCCGAATTCGCCGTCGAGTTCGAATGGGTGCGCCCAGAAGGCGCGCGAATTCGGGATCAGCACCGAACCCCAGCAATTCACGCACGCGAGCGCGCCGACAATGAACCCGTCATTGGTGACCACGCTCGCCGAGCCCTGCCCGCCCTTGAGCGAACCCGCCAGCGCACCCAGGCCAGCGCCCGCATTGCCGAGCGGAACAAGTCCGCCGCGCGCGGCATAGGCGGCGCGCCCGAGCGCGGCGTAAGGGGGCGCATCGGCCCAGTTTTTGTCGCCGCCATTGGCGAGATCGTAGAGGATCGCGGCAGGGACCACGGGCGAGCGCGGCACGCCGGGGCGATCAATCAAGCCGAAGCCTTTGCCCTCCGCGCCCATCGCAGCGACGACGCCGTCGGCGGCGGCCAGGCCGTAGACCGAGCCCCCGGCAAACACGAGCGCATCGATGGCTTCGACCAGATTTTCTGGCGCCAGCGCATCGGTTTCGCGGGTTCCGGGCCCCCCGCCGCGCAGATCGACCGCGCAGACGGCGCGGTTCTCTGGCACGATGATTGTGACCCCGGTAAAAGCGCGCTCGTCCTCGGCGCAGCCGACGCTGAGGCCGGCGACGTCAGTAAGAATGTTTCGTGGGCCGGGCCTGGCCATGTCGCTCGCTTGCGTGTTTGGGTTTGAACCCGTGTAGGAACCTCTTCCATGAGTCTCAAGTCCAAAACCCTGATGCGCCTCAGCCTTATCATCGCGCTCGTGGCGATGGGCGCGTGCGCCGGCCCTCTAGCTGGCGGTCCTCAGCTGGCGGCCGCGCCAACACATCATGGCGAAGCCATGGTGGTCGCAGCCAATCCCCATGCCGTCGAAGCGGGGCTGCAAATGCTGCGCGACGGCGGCAACGCGGTCGATGCCGCGATCGCGGCGGAGCTGGTGCTTGGCCTGGTGGAGCCGCAATCTTCGGGGATCGGCGGCGGCGGGTTCTTGCTCCATTATGACGCCGCCAGCGAAGCCATAATTGCCTATGACGGGCGTGAGCGCGCGCCAGCGGGCGCGCGGCCGGACATGTTTCTCGACGCGCGCGGACAGCCGCTGGCGCAGCTTGACGCGCAGGCGAGCGGCCGCTCGATCGGCGCGCCGTCCTTGGTCGCCATGCTGAAGTTGGCGCATGAGGAGCATGGACGCCTCGCTTGGGCGCATTTGTTCGGGCCAGCGATTGCGCTGGCGGAAAATGGCTTTGCGGTTTCGCCGCGATTCCACCGGTTGGTGACGATGGCTGGCGGGAGCATGCGTCTGCGCGCGGACTTTGCCGCACGTGCTTATTTCTTTGACGCGGCGGGCCAGCCTTGGCCCATCGGCCATGTGCTGCGCAATCCCGCCTATGCGAGCACCTTGCGGGCGATAGCCGCGCAAGGACCCGTCGCCCTAATGCAAGGCCCGATCGCGGACGCGATTGTCGCCGCGGCGCAACGCGCTCCGCGCGCTGGTTCCTTGGCCCACGCCGATTTGGCCGCCGTGAACCCGCGCCGCATTGCGCCTGTGTGCGGGGCCTTTCGCCTTTATCGCGTCTGCGGCATGGGAGCGCCGAGTTCGGGGGCGACGACGATTGCGATCCTTGGGCTTTATCAGCGCGCACGGCCCCATCCCGAGGGCGCGCAAAGCGCCGATGATTGGGCGGCCTTCTTGTGGGCGAGCCGGCTCGCCTATGCCGACCGCGATCATTACACCGCCGACGATGCGTTCGCGCCCGTGCCGACGCAGGAAATGATCGCGCCGGCCTATCTCGATCAACGCGCGGCCTTGATCGATCTTTCGCAGGCGCCGGCGCGCGTCGATCCGGGTATGCCTGCGGGTCAAGAATTGTTCGAGCGCTGGGGACGCGAAGGCGGCGAGGACCACGGCACCACGCATGTGTCGATCGTCGACCACGACGGCAATGCGGTGGCGCTGACCGCGACGGTGGAAGGCGCCTACGGCTCGCAACGCATGGCGGCGGGTTTCATGCTCAACAATCAGCTCACGGATTTCGCGTTCCAGCCAAATCTCAACGGCAGACCAGTGGCGAACGCGGCGGCGCCCGGCAAAGCGCCGCGCTCGTCGATGTCGCCGCTGATCATCACCGATGCCGATGGCGAACTGGCGCTGGTGATAGGCTCACCGGGGGGATCGAGCATTATCGCTTATGTCGCCCGCGCGACCATTGGCATTCTCGATTGGGGGCAAACGCCACAAGAAGCACTCGACACTGGCAACGCCTTTGCGCGCAATGCGCCCGCGGCGGTAGAGCGCGCGCGCTTGCCAGCGGGAACCGCCGAGGCCCTCGCGGCGCGCGGCTGGGCGCTGCGGGACATGTCACCGTTCGAGGAAAGCGGGCTGCACGCGATTCGCGTTACGCCGCAGGGATTGGTCGGCGGCGCCGATCCGCGGCGCGAAGGGGTGGTTGGACGCCTTCCCGGAGAGTGAGCGCGGCGCGCTTTTGAAGGTCCAAGACGCATGTCGCGTGTCAGCCCCGCCCCCTTCCCTAAAAGGGGGGCGGCAGCGTGGCGGTTTGATTTTGCAAGCGCGCGGTTTTTAGCTTGAGCGATTTATAGCTTGAGCGATTTTTAGCTCGAGCGGCTTTAAGTTGAGTCCGGGGCGTGGGCGAGGGCGTCGCGGGCGAGGTGCGTGGCTTGCATGACTTCGTGATAACCCGGGCACGGCGCGTCGCACCGGCGCGGCGCGGCTAGCAGCGCGCGCACCAGCGCGGTTTTGCGGGCGAGCACGTTGGCGAGGCGCTGGGCCAGCGGCTCGCGGTTGTTGTAGCCGCGGATGAGCGCTTCCAGGCGCAGCGCCAGCGGCGCGGCGGAGACGGCGTTGACCAAGGGCGGCAGTTTGCGGCGAACCTGTTTGCCGGCAGAATGCCGGCGGTCCCATGCCGCGCCAAGATTGAAATGGGCGCGCCAGGATTGCGAATCTTCGAGGTTGAAGTGCCCGCCGGTGTTGGCGGGCATGGCGCGGCGAATGCGGGTTTTGTGTTCGACGCAGGCGATGGCCGGCGTCAGCGCCAGCGCGTCGATGAACAAAAGCCGGCGCAGCAGCGCTTCGAGCGGACGCAGAAATCCGACAACGAGGGCGTATTCGGCCCGGGAGAGCCAGATTTTCTGGGCGATGGCGCTCGGCAAGCCGAACAGCGCGCAAGCGCTTTCGATGTAAGCGCGCAAGGTTTGCCAGAGTAAGAGCGGGGTGGGGGCGATCTGGTCGTCGGTCATGAGCGGAAGTATGGGCGCGGTGTGAACTCGGTCGGACAGATTGGGCGCTGTCCCCGTAAATTCCGCACCCTCACGGGGCCCCGCACTCCAATTTGGAGGGAGGATAGAGCCAGCCTCAATCCCCGCTAAGCCCAGGCCAATGAAAGCGGGACTGGCGCGATCATCGGCGCAGCGCTTGGGGTAACCAGCGGCGCATGGCAGCCCCCCCAGCCCATTTTTAATTTGCGCCCATCCGCTTTGGCTGCTAGAGAGCCGCCATCGAATTCGTTCTTGGTTCGGTTGTTTTCGTTGCCTAAGCATTGCTCCTCAGAGCCGCTCGTGGCCCGGACCTACCTCCTACCATCTTCGAGCTTGATCACGTAGCGCATCCGCGCGCGTGAGTTTTGTTACACTAGGTGTTATTATGACGACTGGAACCGTGAAGTGGTTCAACGGCCAAAAAGGCTTTGGCTTCATTCAACCTGACAATGGCGGCCCGGACGTGTTCGTCCACATTTCCGCTGTCGAACGCGCTGGCTGGACTTCGCTTACCGAAGGCCAAAAGATCAGCTTTGAAAGCGAAAAAGACGCGCGTAGCGGCAAGATGTCGGCTGGCAAACTGGCCGCCGTCTAAAACCCGGCGTCGGCTTCGTGTCCTGGTTTTCAGGCTGAAGCGAACGCTCAGAAACGTCGGGCGGGTCGGCGTCAAGCCGATCCGCCCTTCTTTTATTTGAACATGAGCCCCCTATGACGAGCCCCTTCTTCGCCACCGGCCAAAGCGTCTTGGTTGCGCACTCGAAAATGCACCGTCCGCCTCAAGGCAAGTACCAAATCGTGAGCGCGATGCCGCTGCCTGGCGGCGGCTTCCAATATCGGATCAAGGGCGATCTCGAAAAATATGAGCGCGTGATCGACGAGCGCCACCTCGCCGCCGAGTAGAGGCGACTAAGCCTTTGCCGACGGATCAGCTGCGGCCTGCGCAATCGCCAGCCGCGTGTCCGGACCTGGCAAGGCCGCGCGGGGCGGTCCATCGGCGCCCTCATTCTTGTATTGCAGCCTGACCGATGGAATGAGGCCGAGCTCAATTTCAATGTGCGAGAAGCCAAAGCCGGCGACATTGATCTGCTTGTGCACTTCCCCAGCTTTCAACAAGCCGCCTAAAATGAGCGTGCCGAGCTTGTTGTCGCGCACCAATTCGCGCGCCCGCTCGACATCTTCGGGGCTCTTAGCGGCGTGACGAAAGTGCGGGATGAGTTTTGGCGTGATGCCAAGCTCGACCTCGAACTCGGTCAGCTCATAACCCGCCATGAGAATGGCCGGGAGCGCCTGCTGAAACGAATTGATCAGCGCTTGAAGCTTTTCAGTTCCCAGATCCTTCAGCTCTGAAAATTTCTCGGATGTGAGCGCCGCGAAGCTCTTGGGGGCCGCGGTCGGAGCGCCCTCAGCTGGCGCCGAAACCTCAGCGCCGTCGGCAGGCGCTGTGGGCGACGCCGCGACGTTCTGCGCTGTCGCGGCGCCGACGAAGCCCTTGGCCTGTTCGGTTGCGCTCGCTGCAGCCGCCGCGGCGGCATCCTTAGCTTTCTCGACGAAGCCCTTGAAATCCATAGCCGCCTCCGAGTCGCACAAGCCGCAGCTGCGAGCATGCACACATTGTGCGGCCGCGGCCATCTATCATCCCGCCGGTAGAATCACCCGAAACGTTGCGCCTTCCGCCCCGGTGCGGATGAGCGCCAGATCGCCGCCCATGGCGCGGGTGAGTTCAAGCGCGATGGCGAGCCCGAGGCCCGCGCCGCCGCTCTCGGGATCGGCGCTGACAAACGGATCGAACAATTTCTCCAGCATTTCGGCGCGCACGCCGGGGCCGCGGTCGATGACGTCGATCTCGCAGCGCCCCTCGATGGCGATGGCGCGGACGATGACTTCCTTGGCGAGGCTGCTTTGATGGTGGCGCATGGCTTGGGCGCCGTTTCGGATCAGATTGACCAGAATGCGGTGCAAATGATCGGGATCAGCAATGCAGGCAAGCCCGGCATCGATTTGAGCGCGATAGCTCACATCGTCAAAACCGGTGAGCGCATCGAACGCCGCATCCTCGGCAGCAGGCGCGCACTCGATGCGCCGCAATTGCGGTGGGGCTTCTTCGGCGCGGCCGTATTTGAGCGTGCTGGCCGCCAGCGCCGCGGCGCGGTCGATGGTGCGTTCCAGCCGGGGCGCGACTTGGCGCACTATCGGATCGTCGGACTTTGCCAGCCGGTCGGCGACCAATTGCGCTGTCGCCAGCATGTTGCGCAGATCGTGACCGATCTTGGCGACAGCCGCGCCCAAGGCCGCGAGCCGCTCGCGCTGACGCAAGCTGGCGCGCACTTGTTCGGCCATATCGTGCGCGGCGCGTTCGGCGCGGCCTATTTCGTCGGCGCGCTTGGTGCGGACGAAGGAGATGGAGACGTCCTCCGGCTTGTCGCGGAAGCGTTCGATTTCGGCGGTGAAATCGCGCATTGGACGGACGAAGGCGAAGTTGAGCGCCCCGTACACCAGCGCGCCGGCGGCCATTAGGATCAAGGTGGAGAGCAAGGTGAATTGGCGCGCGAACGTGAACATTTCGCGTTTCAACGGCGCTTCGTTCAGGACGATCTCGATAAAATCCCCCGACTCGAAGCGCGGGCGCGCCATGACCCGAAGCACACGCCCCTCGGGACTGAGAAACGTCTCCACCGCCCACCAGAAACGTTGGACGCTGCTGGCGCTTGTGTAATCGAAGGTGTGCAGCGGACCGGCTAGAGGCACGCTCGGATCGCCGAGCAGCAAGACACGCTCGCCGGCGCGCTGCATCGCCACACGCTGTACTTCGGCGTTGGTGAGCAGTTCGTATTCAAGCGAGCCGGCAATTTCAGTTTCGGGCGAAACTTCGAGCGCTAGGGCGGCAATCTGGGCCAGATTGATGCGGTCGCGCAGCCAACTTTCATGGAACGCCGCCAGCGCCGGGGCGAAGATCAGCGCTTCGCCGACCACCACAGCGGCCACCGTCAGCGCCAGCAGCCGCCCAGCCAGACTATCGAAAAACGCCCGCGCCCGCGCCAGCCGCCTGCTGAGCGGCGGCGGTATCGGGGGGGCCTGACCTGGGCTCATGCTGCGGCGACCTCAAGCCCGAGCTTGGCGCTCAAGCTTGACCATTCTAGGGGGGTGAGCTAATGCCCCGCGCTTCCCTGCGAAGCAGTAACGAGGCATGTCGTGAGCACCAAGCGGACCTACCAGCCGAGCCGGCTCGTGCGCAAGCGCCGCCACGGCTTCCGCGCGCGCATGTCGACCACGGGCGGAAAAAGGGTGCTGGCCCGCCGCCGCGCCAAGGGCCGCAAGCGCCTCAGCGCTTGATCCAAACCCTCGTCCGGCTCACCAAGCGCTCCCAGTTCCTGTTTATCCGCGGCGGGAGCAAAACCATCCGCGAAAGCGTGATCGTGGAGGCGCGCCGTAGGGCGCTGACTGGGGCCATCGGGATAGGGCTTACCGCCAGCAAGAAGGTCGGCAATGCGGTCATCCGCAACCGGGCTCGGCGCCGGCTTAGAGAGGCGGCGAGAAGCCTGTTGCCGGCGTTGGGGGTCGCCGGGGTCGATTACGTCTTGGTGGCCCGCCAGACCACGGCGGCGATCCCTTGGCCGCGCTTGCTTGACGATCTTCAAAACGCGCTGATAAGGCTCGCCCCCGACCTAGAGGACCGCACCGGCGCTCCGCGCCGCGCCAAGCGGTCGAAATCCCAGCCACCGCCGTCCGATTGAAAGCGATTGAGTTCGATGCAGCAAAGCGGCGCCCCCGGTCCGGTCGATACGCGCAACGTGATCATCGCCGTTGTGTTGTCGATGGCGATCATGTTCGGCTGGGAGTTTCTCTACGCCGGCCCGCAAAGGGCGCGGCTGCAGGCCGAACAGGCTCACATCGAAGCGCAGCAGCAAGCAAACCGCCCCGCGGCCGCCGCTGATCGGGCCGGCGCGGAATTGCCAGCCCCTGCGGTAAGCGCAACGGCGCCGCGCGAACAAGTGCTGGCGGCCAGCGCGGCGCGGCGCATCGGCATCGAAACCAATGCCGTCGAGGGCTCGATCTCGCTCGACGGCGCGCGCATCGACGACCTCAATCTGCGCGGCTATTGCCGCACCATCGAGCGCGCCGAGAGTGGCGGCTGCGTCGGCGGGGAAGCGGGCGAAGTGACCCTGCTAGCGCCGATGCAGAGCGAGCACGCTCACGACGCTTTTTTCGGCTGGGAACAGCGCACCGGCGAAACTGCCGCAACGCTGGCCGACGCCTACAGCCCGTGGCAAGCGCCAGAGGGCGCACAGCTGACGCGCGACACGCCGGTGACGTTGACGCTGAGCGCGGAGAACGGCCTCGTCATCCGGCGCACCATCGCCATCGACGACAATTACATGTTCACGATCACCGATGTGGTCAGCAACCCGACGAGCGCGGCGCTGGGCGTACGCCCGTTCGGCGCGGTGCGCCGGCAAGGCACGCCGGAAGACTACAAAGCCCAACCGATCGTGCATCAGGGCCTAGTCGGCGCATTCGGCCCCAACAATACGTTGCGCCAGACCAATTTTAGTGACGCCGACAAGCACGCGCGGGAAAAAACCCGCGGCCGCGCCGGCGAGGACGAGCGCCTGGTCGAAGCCAGCGGCACTGGCGGCTGGCTCGGCATCACCGACCATTATTGGCTGACTGCCATCGTGCTCGATCCGAGCGAAGCGATCTCGGCCTATTACGACAGCCGCCCACAGGACGGCTCAACCGACTACCGCGCCGCCTATCGCGGCGCCTGGCGCGATGTGCCGGCGGGCGGGGAAGTGACCTACACCCAGCACCTGTTCGCCGGCGCCAAGCGGGTCGAATTGCTGCAAGACTATCAGCGCGCGCTCGACATCCCGCGCTTTGACGACGCGGTCGATTGGGGAAATTTCTGGTTCCTGACCCGGCCGTTCTTTCTGTGGCTGCTGCATCCGCTGGCGATATGGGCGGGCAATTTCGGCCTCGGCATTATGCTGACGACAATTGTCGTCAAGCTGATGCTGTTCCCGCTGGTCTATCATTCGTTCAAGTCGATGGCGAAAATGCGCGGCCTGCAGCCGAAGATGAAGGAAATCCAGGAGCGCTATTCCGCCGACAAACAGCGCCAGCAGCAGGAAATCCTACGGCTCTATCAGACCGAGAAGATCAATCCGGTGTCTGGCTGTTTGCCGATCCTGCTGCAGATCCCGGTGTTCTTCGCGCTCTACAAGACGCTGACGGTGACGATCGAGATGCGACAGGCGCCGTTCTACGGCTGGATCAACGATCTCTCCACGCGCGACCCGACCTCGATCTTCAATCTGTTCGGCTTGCTGCCGTTCGATCCGAGCGCCTTGCCGATCGTCGGCAGCATGCTCGTTCTCGGCGTCTGGCCGATCCTCTACGGGGTCTCGATGTGGGCGCTGCAGGCGCTCTCGCCGCCGCCCACCGATCCGGTGCAGGCGCAGATCTTCCGGCTGATGCCGATCCTGTTCACCTTCATGTTCGCCAGCTTCCCCGCCGGCCTGGTGATCTACTGGACCTGGTCGAACACGCTCTCGATCCTGCAGCAATATGTGATCATGCGCAGGCAAGGTGTGGAGACGCAGCTGGATCAGTGGATCAAGAAGCGACTCGAAAAGAGAGACGGCGGCGATCAGAGCGGCGGCAATCAAAAACGCGAAGTGATACAGGCGCCCTAATGCTCACCGTCATTCCGGGCGAGCGGAGCGAGACCCGGAACCCAGGGACCGTAGGGTATTGCGATTGCCCTGGGTCCCGGATCACGCTTCGCGTGTCCGGGATGACAGTGTATTCGTGGTGAGCGATCCCGACGATCCTCTCGAAACTGGCCGCCTGCTTTTTGCCGGACCGGTTGAGTTCGAGTTGGGCGTGGCCAGCCTCGATGGCTTGCCAGCGGCGGGCGTGCCGGAGATTGCGTTTGCCGGGCGCTCCAATGTCGGCAAGTCGAGCCTGGTGAACGCGCTTACCGGGCGCAAGACGCTGGCGCGCGCGTCGAATGAGCCAGGGCGCACCCGGCAGTTGAATTTCTTCCGTCTTGGCGAAGTGCTGCGACTGGTCGATTTGCCGGGTTACGGGTACGCGAAAGCGCCAAAAACCGAGATCGCGCGCTGGACCGAACTGACGCGCGATTATCTGCGGGGCCGCACGGCGCTAAAGCGGGTAATGCTGCTGATTGATGCGCGACACGGGTTGAAGGCGCATGACGAAGAAGTCATGGACACGCTCGATGTGGCCGCGGCCTCCTATCAGATCGTGCTGACCAAGGGCGACAAGCTGAAGCCAACCGAATTGGCGGAGCGGCTCGCAGAGGTGGGTGACGCCATTCGCCGCAGGCCCGCCGCGCACCCCGAATTGATCGCGACATCTTCCGAGACCGGAATAGGCATTCCGGAGCTGCGCGCTGAGGTCGCGCGCTTGGCGTGACGGGCGGAACCCACTAAGCAACCCTCGTGTCCAAACTGCCTCCAAGAGACCGCCTGGCGGCGCTGGAAAACGGCCTCGCTGCGGCGAAGACGCTGGCCGAGGCGCTGCCCTATATCCAGGTCTATGACCGCGAGACAGTGGTGGTGAAATATGGCGGCCACGCCATGGGCGATGCCGAGACCGCCCGCAAATTCGCCGCAGATGTGGTGCTGCTGAAGCTGGTGGGCATCCACCCTGTCGTGGTCCATGGCGGGGGTCCGCAAATCAGCCGAATGCTGAGCAAAGCAGGGGTGAAATCCCAATTCGTTGACGGGCTGCGCGTGACCGATGCGGATACGATGGAAGTGGCGGAAATGGTGCTCTCGGGCAGCGTCAACAAGGAATTGGCGCATCTCATCAATGTCGCCGGCCGCGAAGCGGACGTGCGCGGCGTCGGGCTTTCGGGCAAGGACGCGCGCCTAATCATGGTGGAGCAGATCAGGCGCGTGCGCAAAGATCCAGGCAGCATGATCGAGCAGGCAATCGACCTCGGGCTCGTGGGCGAGCCGGTCGAAGTTGATCCGACCTTAATTCGGGCGTTGATCAATGCGCCGGAGGATTACATTCCGGTGATTGCGCCGATCGGCGTCAGCGCCGACGGACGCACCTACAACATCAACGCCGACACCGCCGCCGGCGCGCTGGCAGGCGCCTTGGGGGCAAAGCGCTTCTTGCTGTTGAGCGATGTAGAAGGCGTGCTCGATGGTAATGGCGAGCTGATCCGCGAAATGTCTGTCGCCGACGCGCGCGGCGCGATCGAGAGCGGTCTCGCCACTGGGGGAATGATCCCAAAACTGGAAACTTGCATTGCGGCGTTGGAGAACGGCGTCGAAGCGGCCGTCATTCTCGACGGGCGCCAGAATCACGTTTTGCTTATGGAATTGTTTACCGAACATGGCGCTGGCACGCTCATTCAATAGATTTGCACTCGGCGCGCTGGCCTGCGCCGTGATCGCAAGCGTCTTGCTGGTCGCGGGGCATGCGCGCGCTCAGCAACGGCCTTCGTCCGGCTGGCAGATCTGCAACGAGACTTCTTACGTGCTCGAAGCCGCGACTGGCCGGCCTGACGGGCGCGCCATTGTCGTGCAAGGCTGGACCAGGCTGCGGCCCGGGGATTGCCGCGCAAGCGTGGGCGCGCCCTTGGCGCGCGGCACGCACTACCTTTACGCGCGGACTTCCGCGGCTCATCGGGGCGGGCGGCGGCAATGGGTCGGTGATGCGACCTTGTGCGTCGATCCGACCGCGTCATTCCAGATCGAAAATCCGCCCCAATGCGCCACGATGGGGCTGGAGGAACGGCGCTTTCGCCGCGTTCAAATCAACAAACGCGACACTTGGCGCACCAGTTTTTCGGAGGCCACCCCCTACACCGCTTCGCGGGCGCGCGCGGCGGGTCTGCAACGCCTGCTGCTCGATGCCGGCTACGAAAT
>JANNFH010000119.1:0-10298 GCA_031379565.1 Alphaproteobacteria bacterium | reverse complement strand
GGTTTGACGGCGACGCAGGTCACGCGCTTCTCGACCGGGGCGGTTTCCGCCTTCGATGCGACCCAATTCGCCGCCCTCAGCACCACCCAATTGCGCGCGCTGACCACCACCCAGATCGCCGCGCTCGACGCCGCCGACATCGCCGAGGTGACGACAACCCAAGTGGCCGCGCTCACCGCCACCCAAGTGCGTAACCTCTCGCTCACTAGCATCGGCGCTCTCGCCGAAACCCAAGTTTCGGCGTTGACCGCCACCCAATTGCTGGCGCTTTCCACCACCAGCCTCTCTGCATTTGACGCCACCCAAGCCAGCGCCCTCAGCACGACCCAGCTTCGCGCGCTTTCGACCAGCCAAATCGCCGGCCTGACCGCGGCCGACGTAGCTGAATTCTCGACCGCGCAGCTCGCCTCGATGACCGTGACGCAGGTCCAGGCGCTGACCTCCACCAATCTCGCCAGCTTGGTCGAAACCCAGGTCGAAGCGTTCACCACCACGCAATTGCAGGCGATTTCCTCAACCAACCTCGCCGCCTTCTCCGACACCCAACTCGGCGCCCTCACCGCCACTCAGGTTGGCGCGCTCTCCACGACCCAGGTGCACGGCCTCTCCGCCACCAATATCGCCGCGCTCACCGACACCCAGGTCGCCGCGCTGGCGGCCACGCAGCTGCAGGCGCTGTCCGCCGCCAATTTCTCCGCCTTCTCAGACACCCAGGTCGCTGCGCTCTCCACGACCCAGGCCGCTGGGCTTACCGCGACCCAAGTCGCGGCGCTCTCAAGCACCGACATTGGCGAATTTTCGGCGGCCCAGGTCACCGCGTTCACGACATCCCAAGTGCGCAGCTTGAGCGCCACCAATGTCGTCGCCCTCGCCGATACCCAGCTCGCGGCGCTAACCACGGCGCAGGTTCAATCGCTGAACGCGAGCCAAATCTCCGCACTCAACGACACCCAACTCAGCGGCCTCGCGGTCACGCAAGTCGCCGCTCTGACGACGGGCCAGGTCCGCGGCCTCACCACAACAAGTGTCGGTGCGCTCACCGACACGCAGGTCGCAGGCCTCTCCACGACGCAGGTCGCTTCCTTGACGGTGACCCAGCTTGGTGTGCTCGACGCAACCCAGCTTGGCGCGCTGACCACTTCCCAGGCGAGCGCGTTGACGGCGACGCAGATCGGCGGCCTTTCCACCACCAATCTCTCCGGCCTCGACGCCACGCAAATTGGCGCCCTATCGGTCACGCAATTGCGGGCCTTGAGCGCAACGCAGGTCGGTGCATTGAGCGAAACCGACATCAGCGAATTCTCGACCACGCAGATCGCTTCGTTCAACACCACGCAAATTCAGGCGCTGACGACAACCAATTTGGTCGGCCTGGCCGATACCCAAGTGGCAGCCCTGACAACGACCCAATTGCGCGGCCTCAGCGCCACCAACCTCGCCGCCTTCGACGACACCCAGATCGCCGCGCTCACTACGACCCAAATCGCCAACCTCTCCACCACCCAGGTCAGCGCGTTCTCGACCACCAATGTCGGCGCGCTGACGACAACGCAGATCGGCGCGCTGACCGCAACCCAAATCGGTCGCCTGACCACGTCCGCGGTCTCCTCCCTCGACGCCACCCAAGCCGGCGCCTTGAACGCCACGCAAGTGCGCGCCCTCAGCTCCACCCAGCTCGCAGCGCTGACCTCGACAGATATTTCTGAACTCTCGACCACGCAGGTCGCCGCGCTCTCCACGGCGCAAATTCGCGCCTTGAGCGCCGGCAATGTCGGCGATCTCTCCGAGACCCAGCTTGGCGCCCTGGTGGCGAGCCAAATCCAAGCGCTCACCACCACCAATCTTGTCGGCTTGACCGCAACCCAGGTTGGCGCGCTCTCGGCCACGCAGGTCGCGGCGCTGACCGCGACCCAAATCGCCGCACTGGACGCCACCAATGTGTCCGCGCTGAACACGACCCAAGTCGCGGCCCTGTCCGCTTCGCAAATCTCGGCCCTCTCGGTCACTAACTTGGCCGGGCTCGACACCACTCAAGTCGGCGCCTTGACGACAACGCAGGTCGGCGCTTTGAGCGTCACGCAAGTTGCAGGCCTCACCACCACGCAAGTCACCGGGCTGGCGGCGACGCAAATAGGCGCGGTCAATAGCACGCAGCTGCGTGCGCTTACGGCGACGCAGGTCGGTGCGCTGGACGCCACCGACGTTGCCGAGTTCAACACCACGCAGCTCGCAGCGCTGACCACAACCCAGGTCAACGCGCTTGGGTCGACCAGCCTTACCGCGCTCGCCGCGACCCAGGTCGCTGCGTTCACCGCGACCCAGATCGCGCGCCTCTCCGCCGATGGCGTGGCCGCTCTAGACGCCACCCAATCGGGCGCCCTCAGCGTCACACAAATTCGCGCGCTCACCGCGACGCAAGTCGCTGGGCTTGATGCCGCCGACGTCGCCGATTTCACGACCACGCAAGTCGCCGCGCTGTCACGCACACAGCTTCAGGCGTTCACCACCACCAATCTTGCAGGCCTCGCCGCTACCCAAGTCGCGGCGCTAACCTCTACACAAGTGCAGAGCTTGACCTCGACCCTGGTCGGCGCGCTCGACACCACGCAGATCGCGGCGTTGACGACAACGCAAATCGGGTCGCTTTCGACCACGCAGGCTAGCGACCTCACCAGCACGGTCGTTGCTGAACTCTCCGCCGCCCAAGTCGGGGCGCTGAGCGCGACACAGCTCGCGCGTTTGGGTACGGACGTCCTGGCCGCGCTCGACGCAACCCAGTTCGCCGCGCTCAACGCCACCCAGATTCGCGCGCTCTCCACGACGCAATTGGCGGCGCTGGACACCACCGATGTCGGCGATTTCGCCGACACCCAAATTGCCGCGATGACGACAACGCAGGTGCAGGCGCTAACCTCCACCAATCTGGCCGGACTAACCGAGACGCTGGTTCAGGCGCTCGCCGCGACCCAAGTGCAGGCGATCTCGGCCACAAACATCTCCTCCCTCGCCGACACCCAATTGGCGGCGCTCTCAACCACGCAGGTGGCGGCGCTCACGACCACCCAAGTGCATGGCGTCAATGAAACCAATATCGCCGCGTTCTCCGAGACCCAGGTCGGCGCGCTCACCGCAGCGCAGATGGCGCGCCTCACCAATGAAGCGGTGGCGGCCCTCGAAGCCACCCAAGTCGCCGCCTTGAGCACGACGCAGGTTCGCGCGCTGACGGTCACCCAAATCGGCGCGCTTGAGGCCACCGACGTTGGCGATTTCGCGGCCACGCAATTGGCGGCTTTGTCGGTCACGCAGGTGCGCGCGTTCACCTCGACCAATCTAGCCGGGCTAGCCGACACACAAGTAGCGGCGCTGACCGCGACTCAGGTTCAGTCGCTCTCGACCACCAATTTCGCATCGCTCTCCGACACCCAAATCACGGCACTGACGACCACACAGGTCGGCGCGCTGTCGACGTCGCAGCTGCAGGCGCTCTCCTCCGCCAGCTTCTCGGCCCTGGCCGACACCCAAGTCGCGGCGCTCAACGCCACCCAAGTCGCCGGCTTGACGACGACCCAGATCAACAATTTGTCGTCGGCGGATGTGGCCGAGATCGGAAGCACGCAGCTAACCGCCCTGACCACGACGCAAGTGCGCGGCTTCACCGCCACCAATGTCGGCGATCTCGCCGATACCCAGGTCGCCGCGTTCACGACCACGCAAATCCAGGCGCTTTCAGCCACCAACCTTTCGGCCCTGGTCGATACCCAAGTCGCCGCCTTGACCACCACGCAGGCGCGCGCGCTGACAACAACCCAATTGGGCGGGCTCTCGGCCACCGACATTGGCGAATTCACCGCGACGCAAGTCGCCGCGTTGAGCAACACGCAAGTGCAAGCCTTTACCGCGACGCAATTGGCGGCGCTCGCCGACACCCAGGTTGCGGCGCTCACCGCCGGGCAGATCAGCGCCATCAGCGCCACCAAGCTCGCCGCGCTCGACGTGACGCAGATCGCCGCCTTCTCCACCACGCAAATGGGCGCGCTCACCGCCAGCCAAATCCAGGCGCTTTCAAGCACCAATCTGGCCGCGTTTGACGCCACCCAAGTGGGCGCCCTGAACGCAACCCAGATCCGCGCCTTTACCGCCACCCAGATCGCGGCCCTCGATGCGGCCGACGTGGCCGAGCTCAACGCCACCCAAATCGCCGCGCTCTCCACCACGCAAGTCGCCGCGCTCACAGCCGCCAATATCGTCGCGCTCGACGACACCCAAGTGGGGGCGCTCACGGCGACGCAGCTGGCGCGCTTGGGCACGGCCGCGTTGGTCGCGCTTGACGCAACCCAAATCGACCTGTTGACCGCAACGCAGGTCCGCGCCTTCACCGCCACCCAAATCGCCGCGCTCGACGCCACCGATGTCGCCGAGTTCAGCGGCGCTCAGCTGGGCGCCCTCACCGCGACCCAAGTCCAAGCGCTCACCGGGACTGTGATCGGTGATCTGGAAGCAACGCAATTGACCTCGCTGCTGGAAACCCAGATCCCCTCTCTTACCATCACCCAGCTGGACTACCTCTCCACCACCAACATCAGCGCGCTCGGGACCACGCAAATCTACGCCTTCACGAACGCCCAGGTGGCGAGCTTCGATGGCGCCCAGATCGAGGCCTATCTCGCGGCGGTGTAGGGGTTGCGAAGCTTAAGCTGACCGAGCGCGGGGGCGGAACGCCTGCTCCGGTTAATGTTTTCGCAACGAAAATCACCCGAACTTCCGCGCGCGTGCGTGCGCGGAGCCCCCATGTCCCAAAACGTGTTCCTTGCAGCGATTCAAAAAATCACGGCGGGCCAGGCGAGTCTGCAGGAAATCATCGCCGCCGCGCAGCAATTGGCCGCCAATAGCCAGGGCGATTATGCGCGCCAACTTTACCAGGTTTGGCTCAGCTTCAACGCTGAACACGCGCTCGGCTTCATCGCGCATTTCAACCATTCGACGCTGCTATCCCAATTGGGCGACGAAAAAGCCGCTGAAGCGGCGTTGCGCGCGGCCTTGGCGCAAAACCCGGATTTCGCCCCGGCGCACATCAATCTCGGCAGCTTGCTGGAGCGCCAAGGCTCGAGCAAGGAAGCGGTCGAACAATGGAAGGCTGGCTTGGAGCGCCTCGGCGCGGTGACAGGCGACGCGGCCGAGTACAAGATAACCTTGCTCAAGCAGGTCAGCCGCATCTTCACCGATCATCACCAGCATGAAAGCGCCGAAACCGCGCTTAGCCAGTGCCTCGACCTCAATGGCGAACAGCGCGATGTCGCCGAGCAATACGCCGCCGTATTGTTGGCGCAGTGCAAATGGCCAATCCTCAGCGAGACCGCGCGGCGCTCGAAAACCGCCCTGCTGTCGCGCTTTCACCCGCTCTCGCTTTGCGCGTATGCCGACGATCCGCTGCTACAATTGGCGGCCGCGAGCGCCTACGTCAAAGCCACGGCGCCATTTGAGAAGATCAACCCCGCGTCCGACCGCCGCCACGCGCCGATCGGCAATGGGCGCCGCTTGCGCGTCGGCTACGTCTCCTCAGACCTGCGCGCGCATGCCGTCGGCTATTTGATGGCGCAATTGTTCGAGACACACGACCGCGCCGCCATTGAAGTGTTTGTCTATTATTGCGGCATCCCCGCCAACGACGGCATCTCGGAGCGTGTGCGGGCGGCAAGCGAGCATTGGACCGACATCCGCGCCCTAACTGACGATGACGCAGCCGTGCGCATCGCCGCCGACGAGATCGATATCCTGGTGGACGTAAACGGTCACACCCGCGAAGCGCGCATCGGCCTGTTTGCCCGCCGCCCGGCGCCGATCCAGGTGAATTGGCTGGGCTATCCGGGCACCATGGGCAGCGCCTTCCATCATTACATCATCGCCGACGAATGGGTGATCCCGCCCACCCACGAAATTTACTATTCAGAGCGGGTTGTGCGCCTGCCCTGCTATCAGCCGAACGATCGCAACCGCGTAGTCGCCGACACCAATCCGACGCGCGCGGAAGCCGGCCTGCCCGACGGCGCCTTCGTGTTTTGCTGTTTCAACGCCGCCCACAAAATCACGCGCTACAGCTTCGAACGCTGGCTCGATATTTTGCGTCAAGCGCCCGACAGCGTGCTCTGGCTGCTCGATTACGGCCCCGAGACCGGCAAGCGCTTGACCGCCTACGCCGCAGAGCGCGGAATCGACGCCTCACGCATCGTTTTCGCCGCCAAGCTCGCCAACGCGCACCACCTCGCCCGCTACCCGCTGGCGGATCTCTTTCTCGATACCGCCCCCTATGGCGCGCACACGACGGCGTCGGACGCGCTGTGGATGGGTGTGCCTGTGCTTACCATGACCGGCCGCTGTTTCGCCGCGCGGGTGTGCGGCAGCCTGCTCCGCGCCGTGGGCCTGAGCGAACTCATCTGCGACACGCCCGCGGCTTTTGTCGCGCAAGCGGTGGCGTTGGCAGGCGCCGAACGGGGGCGGCTCAATTTCTTCCGCGAGGCGCTGCGCGGCGGACGCAACACCTGCACACTGTTCGACATCGAATTGCTGACCCGCCGCCTTGAGGGCCTCTACGCCGAAATGGCGCGGGACCATTCCGCGGGGGCGCTGCCGCAACCGAACCTGCGTAATCTCGAGAACTATGCGGAGATCGGCCTCAGCTTTGATCACGACGCCCACGAAATTGGCGCGCTGGCGGATTATCACAGCCATTACCGCGATGGCCTGGCGGCTCGGCACCGCTACGCACCGCTCAGCGAAGACGCCCGTCTGTGGCCGCGCGAGGCCATCGACGCCGCCGAGGCGCTCCCCGCACTGCCCGCCGCGATAGAGCGCGCGGCATAGACAAGGCGCGGGCAATCAATCGCGGATTGCGCCCCAGCCGAAGATGGGATCGCGGCCCGGTTCGCCGAGGTCGACGGCTTGACGTTGCAGCGCCGCCAGCACAGTACGCGCGTTGTCAGGTGACGGTGCATTCAAGTGCTGGGCGATCATGGCCGCGACAATCGGCGCCGCGAACGAGGTTCCAGAAACGACAATTTCACTCTCACCGGTTCGCACGCCGAGATCGACGCCGGGCGCCGCGAACGCGATATAGGCGCCGCGATTGGCGCGCATATAAGGGCGGTCGCTCTCATCAATCGCGGTCACGGCGACAGAGCCCGCGAACGCCGCCGGAAAACTCGGCCTCGCCAGAGGGCCGCCATTGCCGGCCGCCGCGACAACCACTTGCCCGCGCGCAGCGGCACGGGCGACAAGCGCGCCGAGCAGCGCATTGTTTGGGCCCTCAATGGAGATGTTGATCACCGAAACATTGGCGCCGATCAGCCAATCGAGCGCCGCAACGATGCTCTCCGTGGAAGCGAAGGGGCGCCCCGCGGCATCGATGCTGAACACATCCGCGACGTGAATGCGCATGCCACGGTCAACAGCGAGCGCCGCGACCAGGGTGCCATGCTCGCGCGCAACCGGCGCAGGCGCGGCGAAGGCGCGCTGGCTCAAGACCGCGCTTGGCGCACTGAGCGCCGCAGTATCGACGCCGGTGTCGATTATACCGAGTAGCCCTGACGCGGCAACATGTCCGCCGCGTTGGTTAGTCTGGCGGCCCGACACGCTGGTCTGCGCGCTGCGATAAACGCCATTGGGGGCGACAATAGCGTCAGGCGCGAGCGATTGCAGGATCCGTACGGCCTGCTCAACCCCTACGCCGTCGGGCACGCTCAGGCGAGCTAGGCGCCGATCCAACGCCGCCAGCTGAGTATCGGAAATGATTCCGAACCCAGCGCGCGCCGCAGAAGCGATTTCCTCAGGCGCCCCGGTGAACAGCGCCTCGCCCGCCACCCGCTCGTCGCCGTACTCATCTCGCTCCAGCGCGGCGTCTTCGTAACCAGCCGGCTGCACCGAGGCGTCGGAATGATCCGACCCCGAGCCTGAATTGTTGGAGCTGCCGGAATTGTCGGACAATCCAGAAGAGCCCGACGAATCATCGTCGCTGCCGGAAGAACCCGAACCGGAATTCGATGAATCATCGTCCGAGCCCGAGTCACCCGAGGAATCGTCATCAGATCCCGAACCTGAACCGGAGCGATCCTCATCTCCCCCGCCGTCATCACCGCCGCCCGACCCAGAGGACTCGCTCACATCATCGGGGCCCTCGGCGACATCCGGCTCGTCGGGCTCGTCAGGCGCATCCGGTTCGTCCGGTTCATCGGGCGCATCCGGCTCGTCCGGCTCGTCCGGGACATCGGGCTCGTCGGGCGCATCTGGCGCATCCACGTCGGTGTCTTCAAAGTCCGGCTCATCACCCGAGCCAGGGCCGGACGCCAGCGCCACATTGGCGAAAAGCGCCGCAGCCAGCGCCACCAACATTCCCCTGACCAGGGATATCCAAAGCTTTTGATAACCTAGCATTTTTGTAGATTAGCACGTTATCTGGATCGGTGGAATAATCTGAGCTGCGGTACGTATTAGCGGTAACATGCAGAGCGACATCGAGTCCTTTCGACGCGACCTAGTGGCCTTGCTGCCCAGATTGCGCCGCTTCGCGGTTGCGCTTTCTGGCAACAGGGACGCGGGCGAGGACTTGTTGCAGTCCGCAATTGAGCGAGCGTTGGTTAATTGGCGGCAGTTCGAGCCGGGCCGACGACTGGATTCCTGGGTGTTCAAGATTATGCAGAACGTCTTTCTGGACGCCAAGCGGGCCGCCATCCGCCGCCCGATCTTCACCGACGAACCCTTAGAAGTGAGGGGAGAGGATGGGCGCGAGATCGTCGAGACCAGGGATGAATTGCGGCGCGTCCGCGAGGCCTTTGCCCTGTTGCCCGAAGATCAGCGCAGCGTGATGGCGCTGGTGGCGCTGGAGGGCTTTTCCTACGCCGAGGCCGCCGCCGCCTTGGAAGTGCCCATTGGCACGATCATGAGCCGGGTGGCCAGAGCTCGCGCTTCGCTCGTCGCACGTACGCGCGGGCCAGCCACGATTGCCGAAATAAGGAGAGAGCGCTGATGCTGAACGATGAACTCTTGAGCGCCTATCTCGATGGCGAACTCGACCAAACCAAGCGCGCCTTGGTGGAAAGCTGGCTGGCCAGCGACACCGGGGCGGCCACGCGCCTTGACCGCATGAGCAACGCTGACGCCGCACTCCGGCGCGCCATCCCGAGGGTGGCGCCCGACGCCGCCGACCCAGTCGCGGCGCTGATCATGGGACGCACGTCAGCGACAGTGATTCCGTTGCGGCGCACCTGGGCGCGGCAAGCAGCGGCGATCGCGGCGGCGTGTGTTCTGGGCGTCCTGGTTGGCCGGCTCGATGCGGGTGATTCCGTAAACGGCGTCGTCGCGCCGGGCATGGAGCTCAGCGCCGCGATTGAAAATATCCTCGACACCGCGAGCAGCGGCGGGAGCGCGCCGATCATGGGCGGCGAAGTGCAAATGGCGCTGACGTTCCAGACCGAATCCGGCGGCGTTTGCCGTCAATTCCGCACCACTTCGGGCGCACGCGCGGCGGACGCCTTGGCCTGCCGCGATGGCGGGGAATGGCGCTTGGTTGTGCAAGCCGAAGCCCCCTCGAGCTCGGAAGAGGTCTATAGAACCGCCGGCGCCGAGCCTTCGCCGATCGAGGCGGCCGTCAACGCCATGGGCGGCGCCATTGTTCTGAATGAGAGCGAAGAGCGCGCTTTGATGAGCGCGAACTGGCGGGCGCGGCCTTAAGGCTGCGCCTGGCCACCGGGACCGCGGGCCTTCAGGCCCGCTCTCGTTTGCTTCAAGTGCGCGTCTGAAGACGCGCGGTCCAAGCCGCGCTTTATTGGTCCGCGAATAGATCCGGCTGCCAGGTTGCGCGTAGGCCGAGGCGATAATCGGCGCTCGCATCCGACAACCCACCGCCGGCATTGAGCGAAACACGGAGAACATCGGATAGGCGATAGGACACGTAGGCGCCGATTTCGCTTGGCTCTTCGCCGCCATCCGCCGAGGCTTCGCGCCACGAATACGATGCGCCAATAGCAGTCTTTTCGCCCATGCGCAGCGACGCGCCGACCAAAGCTTGCCATCCGTCCTGGCGGTCCAGCCCGGTGCGCTCGCCCAAAAAGCGACGGCCTAGGCTGACATAAGCCGATCCGGCATCCGCATTAACGCCAAGCAGGCCGGTCAAAGCGTAATCTGTCGCGCCTGAGCCTAGGCCTCTGGCTTCATTGCCCGTAGGCAATTTCACCCGCCCGCTTGCGTCAAAAAAGAAATCAGATCCGCGAATATCCCGGAACGAACGGGTCAGCGAGATGGCCGCATCG
>JANNFH010000097.1:0-4081 GCA_031379565.1 Alphaproteobacteria bacterium | reverse complement strand
GCTGTTGCGGGCGGAGAAAAACTCCACCCTGTCGGCGGCGATGGCGCGCGTGGCCGCGCTACGCCCCGAAGCGCGCGTGGCCATGGTCGAAGGCGCGGGCCACATGCTGCCGATGGAGCGCCCCGACCGCGTCCGCGCCGCAATCGAAGCGGCGGCGCTGATGGCGGGGCGCAAGTTTCAGGACGTGGAGTGAGGAAGCGCCCCATCCGCGGCGCCGTGATTCAGACGGCTGCTGCGCGGCGCACACGCAAGTCGCCACGCTCAGTGCGAGCTTGGCGCTCACGAACGCCGATTTCGCGCTGATCTGAAGCGGGCGGCTTCTCCGCGCTGGAATAATCGAGCGCGGCGCGCACGCTCAAGACGAATTCGGAGCCGCGTCCAACGATGCTCCGCACCTCCACGTCGCCGCCCAGCAATTGCGCCAATTTGCGGGTGATGACGAGGCCCAGGCCGGTGCCGCCATATTTGCGCGTCGTCGATGCGTCGCCTTGCACGAAGGGCTGAAACAGCTTCGCCAATTGCTCGGGCCCGATGCCGATGCCGGAATCACGCACGACGATGCACACGAGATCGCCGTCTGGGCGCGCGTCTTGCTTGACCAGAATTCGGACACGGCCCCCAGCATCGGTGAACTTGCAGGCGTTCGACAACAGATTAAGCAGGCATTGCCGCAGCTTGCACTCATCCGTCCTGACGTTGCCAAGCTGACGTTCGACTCTCAGGTCGATAGTTTGCCCCTTGCTGTTCGCCGCCGGCGTGACGAAGGAGATCGCATCCCGGATCAGCGCGGGCAGATCGACATCATCGATGACGAGCTCAAGCTTGCCGGCTTCGATTTTGGACAGATCGAGAATTTCATTTATGAGGTGAAGTAGGGTGCGGGCTGCGGCCAGGATACGGCCGGCGTCCTTGGCGGGCTCGTTCATCAAGGCCGCTTCAAGGTCCTCCTGCAAGAGCTCGGCGTATCCGATTACGCCATTCAGCGGCGTGCGCAATTCGTGGCTCATATTGGCCAGGAATTGCGATTTCGCCGTATTGGCCGTTTCGGCGAGGGTTCTAAGTTCGGATTGCTGTTGCAGCAGTGAGGCGAGTTCCGCGGTGCTCTCACGCACGCGATCGCGCAGCATGTCCTCTATTCGTTGGCGATCATAGAGATAAGCATCGGCGAGCGAGGCGGCGAGGGCGTTCACCACCACCAGCAGCGCGCCGGCGCCGACAAGTATGCCCAGCATTTGCCGCGATATCTCGCCCAGTGCTTCGCTCGACACCCTAAGCGGTACCAAGTTCAGCGCTGCCATCGCCGTGAAATGCAGTGCGCAGATCGCCAACACCAAAAACAGTCCCGGAAGCAGCGCCGCGAACCGCGATGCCGGTCCCTTGAACGCTGAAAAGGCGGTGATGGAAAAGACGATGCAGAAAAATACCGAAGCGCCGACGAGGCCCGAATCCCACACCAGCAGCGCCGGGGCCAGGAGGCCTGCGGTGCCGACAAAGTGCATCACGATAATGCCGAGGCCAGACCCGGCGCCGGCGACGACTTTGAGCCAGCTATTGGCCGCGCGCTGCGCCAGCCAAAACACCGCCGTTTGCACGATCAGGGATATGGCCAAGGACCCGAGCAGCGGCGTGAGTGCAAACCCGATCGGCAGACCCACGTCGTAGGCGGTCATGGCGACAAAATGCGTCGACCACACCCCGAACCCGGCCGTCAGCCCGCTAGCAACCGACCAGATCGCGGCAAGGCGGCCACCGCGCGCCTGGGCCCGCGCCAGCATTTGGAAGGCGGCGATGCTGGTCAGCGCGCAGATCAACGCGGCCAGCAGCAGCAGCCACGGCTGGTGTTCCTGGGTGACGCAGGCCAAAACGCGGAGCATGGCCCCCCAATTGCAGTTTAGAAACGACGATAAGTCCCGCCACAATTTTGCGCTTGCTTCGTTAATTTAGCATTGTCTGGCCGCCGAGGCGGTCGCCTGATGCATCACGCCCCCTTGCACGCTCCGCACAATCCCTGCGCTTCAATCGTGGTGCTTGTGATGGAAAAGCCATCGCGCTTGGCGGCGTCGGCCAGATCGGCGAGGGCGTGACCGGCGTCGAATTCCTCGGCCCGTCCGCAGGCGCTGCAGATCAGGAACATGGTCGAGCGCCCGCAGGCGCCGATCTCGCAGGCGACGAAGGCGTTGAGGCTTTCGATGCGGTGGGCCAGGCCCATGCGGACCAGGAAATCGAGCGCGCGGTAAATGGTCGGAGGTTTAGCCTTGGCCGTTTCTGAATCGAGCAAGGGCAGCAAATCGTAGGCCTTGGCCGGTCCGGGCTGGTCGATCAGCAATTCGAGCACGCGCCGGCGCAGCGGGGTGAGGCTCTCGCTGGCGGCGGCGCAGATGGTTTCGGCTTCACGCAAATGCTGGGCGCGGTCGTGCGCGCCTTGGCCGTGGCCGCAATGCTTGGGGGCGGTGATCGACATCCGCCGCCATGATCGCAGGAATGGCGACGCGGCGACAGGGCAAAGAAATTTCGGAGCCGTGACAAAGGCTTCGAGGATTGTTGCGGATTCACTGCGTGGCGGAACTTTACAAGAACATTGGAGTCGGGCATCTTAGAACACATTGGGAACGCAGTTGAGGGGCGGGCTATGAGCGAAGTGATTTTTCGGGGTGCGTCAGGGCGATTGCATCGGTTTGACGCGCTTCGGCCGAGCGCGGATTTTCCTGAGCGGCCAGCGGTTTATTGCTTCGCCCGGCCCGGTCATGCGGGCCGCGGCTGGACGCCCTTGTTCCTCTCGCGCACCGCCAATTTAGCCAAGCGCCTAGCCAGTCACGAGCAATGGCCTGAGGCGCAGCTTTTGGGCGCCACCCACATTCTGGTGCATCAGCACGACGAGCGCGACGCGCGTGAATATGTCGAAGCCGATCTGGCCATGGCGCTTAAGCCGGTGATGAACGGCCCGCTGGTCGAGGCGGATCTGGTCGAAGTTGAACAAGAGCGCGCCGTCCGCCTGATCTGGGCTGCTTGAGCGCTGGTTTTTAGGCGGCAAGAGCGACCGGCTCGCATTGAGCTTTTGGGCCGAACGCAGGCAGACTGGCGGGCGTGATGTTTCGCCCTGCTCGCCAGCCGCTTCCCAAGCGCGGTCGCCCCGTATGCACGCACGGCTTGGTTCGTGATTGCACAGCGGGGAGGGGGCGATGAGCGCCCCCCACGGCGTGCTCTCCGATGCGGAACTGAAACGCGCAATTCAGCAGGGCTGGATCAGCGCGGCAGAGCCGTTTCCTCCAGATCAGATCCAACCCGCTAGCCTGGATCTGCGGCTCGGCGACATCGCCTACCGTTTGCGCGCGAGTTTCCTTCCTGGCGCCGGCGCTAAGGTGCGTGATCGGCTCGACGATCAAATCGTCATGCACACGATTGATCTCACTCAGGGCGCGGTGCTCGAAACCGGCTGCGTTTATCTCGTGCAGGTGCAAGAGAGGTTTGCGCTGCCGCCGCATATTCATGGCGCCGCCAATCCGAAAAGCTCTACCGGCCGCGTTGACGTGTTCACGCGGCTCACTGTGGACGGCGCGGCTTCGTTCGACCACATCCCTGCTGGCTATCACGGCCCGCTGTGGGCTGAGATCAGCCCGTGCACGTTCTCGGTGCTTGTGCGCACGGGGGCGCGGCTAAGCCAAGTGCGCTTGCGGCGCGGACCCCCGCACCCCAAGCGGAGCATGGATTTCACCATGGATTTGTCGCTTAAGGGCCCGGTCGGTTTTCGCGCCAAGCGCCATTCCGGCGTCATCGATGTTGATCGGCTCGGCTATTACGATCCGCGTGATTTCTGGGAGCCGATGGAAGCGCGGCGCGGGCGCGTCGTGCTCGATCCGGGGCAATTTTATATTTTCGCGTCGTGCGAAAACGTCATCATCCCGCCGGACGAAGCGGCAGAGATGGCGCCGATCCGCCCCGAGCTCGGCGAATTTCGCGCACATTATGCGGGCTTCTTCGATCCGGGCTTTGGAGTGCCGCCGAACGAGGGGCGCGCTGTGCTTGAGGTGCGCTCACGCGACGTGCCGTTCTTTGTCGATCACGGGCAGCCGGTCGGCAAATT
>JANNFH010000069.1:0-5864 GCA_031379565.1 Alphaproteobacteria bacterium | reverse complement strand
GCAAGCGCACGCATCCTCCCCCCTTGGGGGGAGGGTAGGGAGGGGGGGCGAACGACTGGGCGCCCCGCGAGAGGCGCGCCGCGCCGTGCTCTTTGCTCAACGCGCGCGCTCAATTCTGCACGCCCCCTCCCCCTACCCCCGCCCCCAGGGGCGGGGGATCATGCGAGCGCGACGCCATGACTTCCATGACCATGATCCAGGCGCTCAATTCGGCGCTCGACAACATGATGGCGCGCGATCCGGATGTGCTGACGTTCGGCGAAGATGTCGGCTATTTCGGCGGCGTGTTTCGCGTCACGGAACATTTACAGCAGAAATACGGGCTGAAGCGCTGCTTCGATGCGCCGATCAACGAATGCGGCATCGCCGCCGCTGCGATCGGCATGGCGACGTACGGCTTGCGTCCGGTGATTGAAATCCAGTTCGCCGATTACATGTATCCAGCCTACGATCAGTTGGTCTCGGAGGCCGCGAAAATCCGCTACCGCTCGGCCGGCGATTATACCGTGCCGATGACGGTGCGGATGCCCTATGGCGGGGGCATTTTCGGGGGGCAGACCCACAGCCAGAGCCCCGAAGCCTTGTTCACCCATGTCGCGGGTTTGAAGACTGTGATCCCCTCGACGCCGTATGACGCCAAGGGCCTTTTAATCAGCGCCATTGAGGACGACGACCCGGTGATTTTCCTCGAACCCAAGCGCGTCTATAACGGTCCGTTCGATGGCCGCCGCGATCGTCCGGTGCAACCTTGGTCGAAGCACCCGGCCAGCGAAGTGCCGGCGGACTATTACAAAATCCCACTTGGCAAGGCAGCGATCGTGCGCGAGGGCGCCGATCTTACCTTGCTGGCTTACGGCGCCATGGTGCATGTGGCGCTGGCGGCGGCGGAAGATGCGGGCATTGACGCTGAAGTCATCGATCTGCGAACGCTTGTGCCTGTCGATATCGAGACCATTGAAGCGTCGGTTGCGAAAACCGGGCGCTGCGTCATCGTCCATGAAGCGACGCGCACCTCCGGCTTCGGCGCCGAACTTTCAGCTCTGGTGCAGGAGCATTGCTTCTATCAACTCGAAGCGCCAATCCAGCGCGTCACCGGTTATGATACGCCCTATCCGCACGCGCTCGAATGGGAGTATTTCCCTGGTCCCCAACGCATCATCAAGGCGATGCGCCGCGTGATGGAAGGCTGAGCCATGGGCCAATATGTCTTCAAGCTACCCGATGTCGGGGAAGGCACCGCCGAGGCCGAGATCGTCGCCTGGCACGTGCGCGCCGGCGAAATGGTCAAGGAAGACGCCCCGCTGGTGGATGTGATGACCGACAAGGCGACGGTGGAGATGACCTCACCCGTCAGCGGCAGGGTGGTCTCCATTCACGGCGAACCGGGCGAGATGGCCGCGGTAGGCTCGGCCCTCGCCGTGTTTGAAACAGAAGCGGAAGCGTCGGACCGCGCGTCTTCAGACGCGCCTGTTGCGGACCTGAAGGTCCGCGGTCCCAACGGCGACGCTAGCGCCGCGCCGCCGCCACCCAAGCCGCGCATCAAGGCGGCGTCCGGGGCGGTGTGGAGCGAGGAGGCGGTGCAAGCCGCGCTTGGCCGGCAGCCGCCTCCAGCGCCTGCGCAATCGCAATCGCTGGCCCGGTCCGCGCCAAGCGAACCGGTTGCGCGCGAATGGGGGGGCGCCAACGCCTCGCCCGCGGTGCGCCAGCGCGCGCAAATGCTGGGCTTCGACCTCTCCACGCTTCGCGGCACTGGCCCGGATGGGCGCGTCACGCATGAAGATCTCGACCGCGCCTTGATGCCGGTCGCGGGCGGGCGCGGCGGCGGGACTGGCCTCGCCGAACGCAATCACATCGAGCCGGTAAAAGTCATCGGCCTCAGGCGCAAGATCGCCGAGAAGATGCAGGAGGCCAAGCGCCGCATTCCCCACTTTGCCTATGTTGAGGAATGCGATCTCACCGAGCTTGAAGACTTGCGCGCCCATCTGAACGCTACCAAGCGCAACGATCAGCCGAAATTGACCGTGCTGCCGTTCTTGATGCGGGCGCTGGCGGTTTCCCTGCCGGACTTTCCGCAGATCAATGCGCGGTACGACGATGAGCAGGGCGTGGTGTTTCGCCACGAGGCGGTCGATATCGGCATCGCCACCCAAACCGACAACGGCCTGATCGTGCCGGTGGTGCGCCATGTCGAGGCGCGCGACATCTGGGCTTGCGCGGCGGAAGTCTCGCGCCTCGCCGCCGCGGTGCGCGCCAACACCGCCGGCAAGGATGAGCTTTCCGGCTCCACCATCACCATCACTTCGCTCGGCGCTCTGGGCGGGATTGTCACCACGCCCGTGATCAACCACCCCGAAGTGGCGATCATCGGCGTGAACAAATTGGTCGAGCGCCCGGTGGTGAAGAACAGCCAGATCGTCGTCCGCAAGATGATGAATCTAAGCTCGTCCTTCGATCACCGCGTCGTCGATGGCTACGATGCGGCGGCGTTTATTCAGCGCGTGAAGGGTTTGCTGGAGCACCCGGCGGCGCTGTTTATGTAGGACGCGCGCGAGCACTGAGCGAAGGGCCGGAGCTGGGCGGGTATGTTTCATTCGTTGCGGGTGGACGCGGCGGCTGGAAATCGCCGAAACAAGCCATCCAAGGTACGGGGCGGCGAAGATAGCGCGCCGCCCCTTCTGATATCAGCTCTTGCTGATCGGTATGCGCTTCGTCGCTTCGCGCGCGCGATCCGTCTTCGGCAACGTCACAGTGAGCACGCCGTTCTTGAAGCTCGCTTCAACGCGGTTGGGGAATCCGCAATTGACCGTCAATGTGCTGGTCAAACGCCTCATTATGAGGCCGGTAGAATTCCTCCATCTCCGCGTAATGCTCCGGCGTAACAAAGGCCGGCGAGTTATCTATCTGCACGCCAGCGGTCGCTGCATTTCGCTCGCGCATCGCGCTTGCTTCGCCGATGCTCATGCCGGCGTTCACGCGCACGGGCGGATAGATCAGATCCTCGCCCCCGATACCGAGAAACGCAGCTGCATCATCGCACAAGCCTGTTGAGCGATAGAGTCTGACCTTAGGCTTAAAACGCAACATGAATTGAAGCGCCACCTGGGGGATCATCTTTTCCCGCTGTCTTAAATAGAACTCACGAATGCCGCGCGTCTCGCCATGATGCCTCAAGCGATGGGCATAACCTGAGAACAGCCAGTCAGGTTGCGGGCGAAGATATGCGAGAATACGGATTTCGCGTGCGGCACGCTCCGCTTCCTCCGCCAAGAGGTCGGCACCCAACTGTTTGATCGCCCAAAAGTACTCACACGACAGAAAGATATTAGGGCTGGGATGAGACAGCCGTGTGCGCAACATCTCACGAGCCCCTGGCCTCGGGTCGTGCTCCAGCGCACGTCCGAGGTCATGCCCGTTGCCATTGGTAGGTTTACCTTCGCGCGCGGCTTGATCGGTGTTGAAGGGCGGATAAAAAATGCCTTGCCGCTTCATGGCCTCGGCATTGAGCGCGAAGAACGACTGCAGCGCCGAAGACCCAGCCTTCGGCGCGCCGATGTGGAGAATGAGATTTCTTTCCGGCATAGCTGGAAAGAGTTTAGGCTGCCTCGTACTGCGCAGTAAAGGCGATTAGCACCACCCCCCTGTAGGCATGTTAGTCACGAACGCGCTCGGAAGTCGCAAACGATGATGACAACCCAGTGCTGCGCTACACCGCATCCAACACAGGTAGTTATTCCGTTCGCATAATACTGGACCAATGCGGACTAGCGCTTTGTTAGCGCGCGGATGAATCGCCGAAGGCGGCGCAGGCCAACAAGATCAAGTTTCTCACCCCTCAATGAAGAACGCGAGCGCCGGGATAGAAAAAAGCAATCGACGGACCGACGACAGCAGTGGGCTCGACTGGCAATTTTGGGCCAACTCACGTCATCCCGAGTCCGCCGCGCGAGCGTCCCGTCTCGTCCCAGTCGTACGCCAACGGCGCCAAACTTTCCCGTTTCGTTCGCCCCCTGACGCCACCGTGACCCCGGTCATCTTCCCGCCACGCTCGCCTATGCGTATGAAGGGGGAGCAGAAGGCAGGCGCGCGGCGGGCGCCGAACCCAAAGGGGCGCGGACATGGCGGACGTTTTCATTTCTTACGCAAGCGAGGACCGAAACCGGGTCCGCCCGCTGGCCGAGGCGCTGCAAGGGCGCGGTTTCAATATCTGGTGGGATCGTTCGCTCGCCGCTGGCCAGGATTATACCGCCGTGATCGAGCGCGAGCTGCGCGGGGCCAAGGCCGTCATCGTCGTGTGGACGAAAGGCTCGGCCGCTTCCACCTTCGTGCGGGATGAAGCGGGGCTTGCCCGCGACCAGGGCCGGCTGGTGCCGGTGCTGCTGGACCAGGTGGCGATCCCGCTCGGGTTTGGTTCGTTCCAGGCCGAGGATTTCACCCGCTGGAACGGCGGCGCCAACGCGCCGCAGATGCAGCTGCTGGAAGAAGCGCTGAAGGCGCGGCTCGAAGGCCGCGACATCGATAGCGTGGCGGTGGCCCGCAAACGCCGCAAGCTGATGTCGCGCATTCGCGTTGTTTCAGCTTTGACGATTGTGGCGCTGGTGATTGGCATCGCCGCCTTTGGCAAATACATCTTCTTCCCCACCCAGCCAGAGGTGGTGCATACCGATATACGCGCCGAATTGTTGCGCTTGCTGGAGAACGGCACGCTGACGCCGGAGCAGGCGATCCAGCTGGCGCAAATTCTTGAATCTGGCGCGCTCGGGGAAACCCAAGTGGCGTTGAACGCACCCTCGGACGGCAGCGTCTCGCCCGCGCCCTCTTCGCCCGGCGCCGCTGAATCTCGGACGGCGGATGAAGAACCAAGCGCCGAGGTGTCCTTGGCTTCCGTCTCGGAAGCGGAATTCGATCAAGCCGCGCGCGAGACTTATCAAGGCGCGGTCACGACCTTGCTACGCCATCCCGATCCGCAAATTCGTAATGCGGCGGTGCAATTGTCCAACCCGCAAACCCGCGACGCCGCGACCCAAGCGCTGTGGTCCTATGCCCAAACCAATCCCGCCGATCCGATGCGCGAGCAAATCTACTTGGTTTGCGGCACGGTCGGCGAACGCAACGGCAATCCGCTTGGCCAGCGCGCGCTTGAACAAGCGACCAATCTTGCGCCGGACCGCTCGGACGTATGGCGCATGCTTTCACGGTCCTACCAGCGCACCAACCAGCCGGAGCAGGCGGAAGGCGCGGCCTTGGTGGGCGGCGCCATCGAGGCGCAAGCGCAAGGACAAGCCGGCGTGGCCGAAGCACGCCTGCAACAGGCATTGCCCAATATCGAGGCCCCGGCGCTGCGTGCGTCGGTGGTGTCCGAGCTGGGCCAACTGGCCGAGCAGCGCAACGACGACACTTCCGCCAGCGCGCGGTTTGCCGAGGCCTATCGCTTGCGCGAACAGGCGGCGGCGGCAGCGCCAGACTCGGCGGCCGGTGAAGCGCTGGAAGCGGACGCGCAGCAATTGGTGCGCGCGCTCGATCGCAGCGGCCGCTCACGCGAAGCTTGCGAACGCTTGCGCCAAGCGCAGGAGACCCATGACGTTGCGGCGCCGGATCAAGAATTACTGGACCGTTGCCAGCGCGTGCTGCGTGCGCCATTGCGCTCGCGGGTGGAGCTCGCGCCGCAATTGCGCCGCGCGCCGGAGGAACCTGCGCCGGTGCAGCAACAGCGCGCGCCGCAGCCATAAGCAAGCGTCCCTTCTCCTCCTGCGGAGGAGAAGGTGGCCCGAAGGGCCGGATGAGGAGGCAGCGCCACGTCAGCAGGCCGAGCGTTTCCGGGGGGGGGGGGCGGCGGGCGCGCGGGGCGGCGGCAGGCCGCCGGGGCG
>JANNFH010000478.1:0-2471 GCA_031379565.1 Alphaproteobacteria bacterium | reverse complement strand
GTGAAAGCCTCCACGAATTCGTCCAAGGGCACGCCGTATTGCAGGCCGATCGAAATGGCGATGGCGAAGTTGTTCATCAAGCTGCGGAAGGCCGCGCCTTCCTTGTGCATGTCGATGAAGATTTCGCCGATGCGGCCGTCGTCGTATTCGCCGGTGCGCAGATAGACTTTGTGGCCGGCGACCGAGGCTTTCTGCGTGTAGCCTTTGCGGCGGTGCGGAAGTTTTTCGCGGTCGCGCTTGGTGATTTCGACGATGCGCTCGACCACGCGTTCGGCCATCGCTTGCGCGCGGGCGGCTTGCGGCTTTTCGGCGAGCGTTTCCTGCAAATCGTCGTCGTCGTTTTCGTCGGCCAGAAGCGAGGAGGCGAGCGGCTGCGAGAGCTTCGAGCCGTCGCGATAGAGGGCGTTGGCTTTGAGCGCCAGTTTCCACGACTTCATGTAGGCGTCGGCGCAATCTTTGATCGTGGCGCTGTTGGGCATGTTGATGGTCTTGGAGATCGCGCCCGAGATGAACGGTTGAGCGGCCGCCAGCATCAAGATGTGGCTGTCGACGGAGAGCGAGCGTTTGCCGAGCTTGCCGCATGGGTTGGCGCAGTCGAACACGGGCAGGTGTTCGTCCTTCAGATGCGGGGCGCCTTCAAGCGTCATCGCGCCGCAGCAATAGATGTTGGCGGATTCGATCTCGGCCTTCGTAAAGCCGATTTCTTGGAGCAGGTTGAAATCGGGCGCGTCCAAGCGTTCCGGCGCGATGCCAAGCGTGCCCACGCAGAAGTCTTCGCCCAAGGTCCAACGATTGAACACGAACGAGATGTCGAAGGCGGTGGCGAGCGAGGCTTCGATCGCTTCCAATTGCTTGTCGCCGAAGCCTTTCAGCTTCAACCATTCCTGGTTGACGCCGGGCGAGCCTTTGAGCGTGCCGCGGCCGACGGCGTAGTTGATGATCGTTTCCGATTGCAGCGAGCTGTAACCGAGCGCGCGCAACGCCTCCGGCACCGATTGGTTGATGATCTTGAAGTAGCCGCCGCCGGCGAGCTTCTTGAACTTCACCAGCGCGAAGTCGGGTTCGATGCCCGTGGTGTCGCAATCCATGACGAGGCCGATCGTGCCGGTGGGCGCGATGACGGTTGTTTGCGCATTGCGATAGCCGTAGAGCGCGCCTTGGCTGAGCGCTTCGTCCCAGGCGCCGCGGGCGCGATCGACCAGGCCATCGAAGCCTTGCGACGGCATTTCCATGGCGTTGAGCGGCACGGGCTTGATCGAGAGTTTTTCGTAACCGTCGACCGAGCCGTGCGCGGCGCGGCGGTGGTTGCGGATGACGCGCAGCATGTGCTCGGAGTTCTTCGCGTAGCCTTTGAAGGCGCCGAGCTCGCGGGCCATGGCGGCCGACGTGGCGTAGGACGCGCCGGTCATGAGGGCGGCGAGGGCGCCGGCGACGGCGCGGCCTTTGGCGCTGTCATAGGCGATGCCCGACGACATCAAGAGGCCGCCGATGTTGGCGTAACCCAGACCCAGCGTCCGGTACTCGTAGGAGAGTTGCGCGATTTCCTTGGACGGGAACTGCGCCATCATCACCGAGATTTCGAGCACGATCGTCCATAGGCGCACGGCGTGCTCGTAAGCGGCGACGTCGAATTGCTTGACGCCGTCGGGGCCGGACTTCGTGAAGGCGAGCAGGTTCAGCGAGGCGAGGTTGCAGGCCGTGTCGTCGAGGAACATGTATTCCGAGCACGGATTACTGGCGCGGATCGGGCCGGACGCGGGGCAAGTGTGCCAGTCGTTGATCGTGGTGTGGTATTGCAGGCCGGGATCGGCGCACTGCCAAGCGGCCTCCGAAATCTTGTCCCACAACCCGCGGGCTTTGACCGTCTTGTGCAGCTTGCCGTCGGTGCGGCGGGTCAGTTTCCAATCGGCGTCGGTTTCGACGGCGCGCAGGAAGTCGTCGGTCACGCGCACGGTGTTGTTCGAATTCTGGCCGGAGACGGTGTAGTAGGCCTCGCCGTCCCAATCGGTGTCGTAAATGGGAATTTCCATCGACTGGGCGCCTTGGCGGGCGAATTGGATCGCGCGCTGGATGGCGTTGTCTTGGATTGCGGCTTTGCGCGCGACTTTGATTTCGCGCTTCAGCGCCGGGTTCTGCAGCGGATCGAAGCAGGCATCGCCTTCGGCCGAGCAATTGACGCAGGCCTTGATGATCAGGTTCAGATGCTTGTTGAGGAGCTTCGAGCCGGCAACGAGCGCCGCGACTTTCTGTTCTTCGAGCACCTTCCAGTCGATGAACTGTTCGATATCGGGATGGTCGGCGTCGACGATGACCATCTTCGCAGCGCGGCGCGTGGTGCCGCCCGACTTGATGGCGCCGGCTGCGCGATCGCCGATTTTCAGGAAGCTCATCAAGCCCGACGACTTGCCGCCGCCGGAAAGCTTTTCGTTGCCGCCGCGCAGCGCGGAGAAGTTCGAGCCAGTGCCTGAGCC
>JANNFH010000473.1:0-2589 GCA_031379565.1 Alphaproteobacteria bacterium | reverse complement strand
CCTGGGGCCTCGGCGCCGATGGCGGCGCTGGTGGCGTCCGGGTTGCCGACAGACCGCTTCCTCTTCGCAGGCTTTGCGCCAGCGAAGGAAATCGCCCGCCGCGCAGCTTTGGCCGAACTGGCGGAGGTGGATGCGACGCTCGTTTTTTTCGAATCCGGTCCGCGTTTGGCTGAAAGCCTGGCGGATATGGCTGCTTCGCTCGGGCCGCGCCCGGCGGCGGTGGCGCGCGAACTAACGAAACTTTACGAAGAGGTGCGCCGCGGGACGCTTGGAGAGCTGGCGGCGCATTATGCTCAAGCTGGGGCGCCGAAAGGGGAGATTGTCATTGTCGTGGGACCGCCGCTGGAAGCGCCCGAAGCCAGTGACGGGGATTTGGATGCCTTTCTCGCCGGCGCTCTTGCCCGGATGAGCGTTAAGGAAGCCGCCATCGAGGCGGCGAACAGATTGGCCGTGCCACGCAAGCGCGCTTATGCGCGCGCGCTAGAGCTCAAGGACCGTGAATGAGCCGGCGCGCCGCGCCGCGGATCAGCGTGGCCGCAGCGCGGAATTGGTTGCGGCGTTGTTCTTGATGGCGAAGGGCTATCGCATCCTTGGCCAACGCCTGCGGACACCTTTCGGCGAGGTCGATTTGGCGGCGTGGAAGGGCGGAGCGCTGGTTATCGTCGAGGTGAAAGCACGCAAGAGCTATGATGCCGGCGCCTATGCCGTGACGCCGATGGCGCAACAGCGCATCGCCCGCGCCGCGCAGGTCTTGGCGGGCCGCTGGCGGCTCAATACAGCTCCCATACGCTTTGACTTGATCGTCGTCGGCGCGGGTTTGTTACCAAGACATGAACGCGGCGCTTGGTTTCGCGATGCGTGACCCCCGCGTAACGTTAAGCAGACCGAAACAATCCCGTGGCACGTTCGCGGTGATGCGAGTGCCTTTGCTCTCCCTGGCGGCCCTTTCCGCCTGCGCCTTGTCCAGCGGCTGCGTCACGGCTGTCGCCGGCGCCGCCGCGGGCGTCGGCCTGTTCGCAATGCAGGACCGCACCATTGGCGAAGGCATCGATGACGCCACCGCTTCGCAGGAAGTCAAGACGCGGCTGCTTGCCGTTGACCGCGCCGGCTTTTCCGAGGTTGACGTGGAGGTGGCGGAGGGAAATCTGCTGTTGTCCGGCGTGGCCCCAACCGAGCGCCATCGCCAGACCGCCGAATTGGTGGCCCACAACGTCCGCAGCATCCATACGATTTACAACGAGGTAACAGTCGGCCCGCATTCAAGCTTTCTGCGCAATGCCTCCGACGAATTGATCACCGCGCAGGTGCGGACTCGAATGACAGCCAGTTCTTCAGTGCGCGCGATCAACGTCAACATCGAAACCTTCCAGGGCAACGTTTACCTGATGGGCACGGCGCGCACGCAGATGGAATTGCAGCGCGCGGCTGAGATCGCGAGCGTGGTTCCGGGCGTGCAGCGTGTGGTCTCGTTCATGCGGGTGCGTCCATTTGGGGCCGCCGAGTACGCGCTCAACCAACCGCCGACGCCGGAATATCGCGGCGACGACCATGCGGGCGCGCCCGTGGCGCCGCCGCCCTCGCCGTACTGAGCGATCGGCGCTAGGCTGCTTCCGCCAGACTTCTGTGGATAACCCGGCTAGCGCACGTGCCTTGTTCAATTCATGTTGCGCATAAGTTCGTCATATGTTCTAATTTAGGCGGATCGGTACTGTCTCAGTTTGAAAACTGAAATCCATGCTTAGGGGCTTGTGTGGATAAGCTGGAACGGACGTTCCGGCGGTGCGCTTCTGCTTCCTCGGGTGGGGGATACTGGCTCATACCCGCTCCTCATAGCGCGGCTGCGGCTAAACAGCACCGCGAGTGAGAAAAACGCTGGGTCAACCGTTGAGAAAGCCTTGCACCTGCGATCGGCGCGTCTTACACACGGAACACTTCGAGTGCCCGTCCGTTCACGGAATGGGAAGATTCACGCCGCCATAATTGGCGCCGCTCGGCCATGAACTGGCCGGGAAGAGTGCCTATATTGGTAAGCATTGGAGGTCGGAATGACACGACTGCACATCACCGCGAAGGTCGAAACTCTAGAGGGGTGGGGCTAAGAACCCTACCCCTTTTAGGCGAGTGCAGCTCGCTCATTCAACGAGTCGTATTAACCAGAAGCAAGAATCGGTGTCAGTCCTCCGCAACCAGAGCGAGAGGATGCCATGGATCGTCTGCCTGCCACAAATCGCTGGCCCAAATGGGCTCGGAACACTTTGTGGGCCGTCGGCGCTCTCGGGCTGGTCACGCTTGGGCTAGCGCTTCCAATAGTTGTGCGTTCCGTGGGAGGCCTCAGCACCTTCTTCATCCGCGAGAACGCCGAGGGGACCGCCGCCTTTGCGCTGCTGCTGCAAGCAGTAGTGTTCATAGGAAGCCTTCTGTACGTTCGCCGTCAGATTCACGATACGCGCGCGATTTCCGCGCGCACAAACTGATCCTCCCCCGATTTAGTGGACGCCCATGTTAGGCTCGGAAGGGCTTGAAGGGGTGTTCAGTGAAGGCGACCAAACGGAAGCGGCGGATATTCACGCCGGAGTTCAAGCGCCAGGC
>JANNFH010000373.1:0-4020 GCA_031379565.1 Alphaproteobacteria bacterium | reverse complement strand
TGAGCGCGTGGCCGATGTGCAGCGAGCCGGTGACGTTGGGCGGGGGGATGACAATGCAGAAGCCATCCGAATCCCTGTCTTGCTTGGGCCGGAACGCGCCTGATTTCTCCCACGCCTCGATCCAGCGAGGTTCGACGGCTTTCGGATTGAAGGTGGTTTCGATCATGATGCGCCGGCTATAGCAGGCGCAACCTCAATCAGTCATCCCAGCCGAGCGGAGCGAGACCCCGGATCCAGGGGCAAACACCCCCGCCCTTCGACCCCCTTGGTTCGCACTACGTGCGCCCCGGAATGACAAGTGCTGCATTGTGCCCAGGGGAAGCGCTCAGCGCGCCATGCGCGCAATCCGCTCCAGCTCTGCTTCCACCCGCGATTCGACAATGGCAGGCAGGTTGCTTTCAAGCCATTCCTTCAGCATTGGCTTCAACAATTCGCGCACCACCCCTTCGACGGTCTGACCAGCGGTGTCGGCGATCCGCAAGGTGCCGGCGAGGCGCGACAGCGACCCCGCCGCTGCCGAGGCCATAGGTGATGAGATAATTGTGTCGGAAGGCGCTGCCGCTACCGCGGCAGCCGCGGCGTGCTGCCGCACAGGGGGCGACGGCGGCGCCTCGATCGGCGGCGCGAAGGCCGGCTCATCGGCTTCAAACACAATGTCGTCGTCGCCCGCAAACGCGGCAGGCGCTTCAGTCTGTGTCAAATCGAGCACGGGCTCGGCGACGGCCGGCGCTTGTTCTTCCTCGGAAATGATCCGGCGAATCGACGCCAGGATTTCCTCCATGGAAGGTTCGGCTTGAGGATCTTGGAGCGCCATGTCGAGCCCTCGTCATCTCTAATGAGTCTTTCGACTCGGAATCTACGTTTCGCTTAGCCGTCCGTCCACCTGCGCCTTACTCACGTCCTCTGAGGTCGAGCGCGGGTTCAGTCGACAGAATCGTTCGCGACACTGCGCGTGCATGCTCAGCCGGATCGTATAAGGGAACGTTAATAGCCAAGGCGCCGGCATCGAGCCTGCCAATCGCTTGCAACACAGCGTGCGCGGCAACATAGGCGTCTCGCTGCGCACGGGCGACAGCAAGTTCTGCAGTGAGCAATTCTTGTTGCGCATTCAAAACATCAAGCGATGTGCGCAAGCCGACAGAACGTTCTTCCAGCACGCCATCGAAGGCGAGGCGATTGGCGCGCGCTTGCTCCGCGGAGGAGAACACCACGCGCTCCGCGGACAGACGATTGTTCCATGCCGCACTGAGCTGCGACAAGATCATGCGGCGGGTTTGTTCGGTGAGCGAAGCGGCGCGGCGCTGCTCGATGCGGCTTTGGCGCGTGCGCGAGCGTGAAAAGCCGCCTTCAAACAAGGGCACGCTCAACTGCACCGCGGCGCTGGCGCCTTCGCTGCGTACATCGGGCCCTACCGAATCTTCCGCTTGGTCCCAGCGCGCCACGGCCGAGAGCTGCGGCAGCAGCGCCGAGCGCTCGACGCCGACTTGCGCCGCGGCGAGGCGTTCATTCGCCGCGGCATCGCGAAGGGCGGGATTGAGTTCAAGAGCCTGCTCGGCGGCTTCACCCAGCGTCAGCGGCAAAGCCGGCGGCGGCGGCGGCGGCTCAAGCGCTTCCGGCGCTTCACCGATAATCTGCACATAACGCGCCCGCGCGGCCTCCAGCGACGCTTGCGCTTCGGACAATCCGGCCCGCGAACCAGAGAGACGCGCTTCTGCCTGTGACACATCGGTAAGCGTGACATCGCCCACCTCAAAGCGCGCGCGCGCTTCTTCCAGCTGGCGCTCGAGCAGCGCCACACCCGAGCTGCGGATGCGAACAAATTCCAGATCCCGCAGCACATCGGCATAGGCGCTAATCGCGGCGAACAACACTTCTTGCTCCACGCCGCGCAGATTTTCGCGCGAGCGTTCCACGCCGGCGCGGGCGGCGCGTGATTGCGCGCTGCGAAACCCGCCGGTGTAGAGCGCCTGGGTTGCAACGATGCTGGCCGTGCGCGGATCTAGGTCATCATTGGAGGTAATGGTCCCGCCCAATCCGTCCGGGCGCTCGACCTGGCTTTCGGCTACGCCCGCGCTTGCGATAACATCCACATTGGGCAGGTAGCCCGCGCGCGCTTGCGCCGTGCCTTCGTCGGCCGAGGCCGCACTCAGCCGCGCCGCCTCCAGCGTCGGATTGTTGCGGTACGCCGCGGCCAAGGCGTCGGCGAGTGTTTCCGCTCGCGCAACGTTCGGCGCCGCCAATGCAACCAATGCAAACGTGACGCCCCAGCGCATTGCGCCTCCAATTGGCGCGCACACTACGGAAACGAATCTTGCGAATGCGTGTATTTAGAAGCGAAAACTCGGCGTCAGCGTCAGTCCCGGAATCACCGGCGGCGCCGCGTCGAAGGCGTCATGGTAGGCGATAGTCTCGCCCGAGCGGGTGTAGATGCGCGCCCGGCCCGCCGCGCCGTCGCGCACGATCACCCCCATCCGTCCGCCCGGCGCCAACTGGCCCGCCCACGCCTCGGGCACGAACCCGGCGGCGCCGTTGAGCAGGATGACATCATAGGGCGCGCCGTCGGCCCAGCCTTGGACCAAATCGGTCGAGACCGTTTTCACATTGCTCACGCCGGCGGATTCCAGCGCCGCGCGCGCTATGAAGGAAAGATTGGCGTCCCCGTCGAGCGAGTGCACGTGGCTGCAACACGCCGCCAGCACCGCTGCGCCATAAGCGGTGGCGCCAGCGATTTCGAGCCCGCGCTCGTGGGCCTGCGGCGCCAGCGCCTGAATCAACTTCGCCAAATCGCGAGGGCGCAGCAGCGTGCGTCCCTCAGCGACTTCCAGCTCCAGATCGGCGTAGGCCAGCACCCGCCTGGCAGCCGGCGCAAAGCGCTCGCGCGCCAACGTGCGCATGGCCTGGAGAATGCGCGGGTCGGTCACGTCGCTGGTGCGGACCTGGCTTTCCACCATCAAATGCCGGGCGCGGGCAAAATCCATTTCAACGTGTCTCCTGAAGCCTGGGTCGGATAAGCCGCGTTGGCGCATGCGGCAAGGGCGAGCCGGTCGCGCGCGCCTTTTCAAGGTCAGTCCACCGCGCCTAGCATGAGGGGATGGACACGCCCTTGCCCGCCAGCCCCGTCACCGCGCCCGCTTCCTGGTACAGCGACCCCGCGATCTGGGAGCAGGAACGCCGCGCCATTTTCGCCCAGAGCTGGCATTTCGTGACCCACGAGAGCGCCCTGCCAGACGCCGGCGCCTGGCGCGCGGAAACGCTTGCGGGCCATCCGGTGCTGGTGCTGCGCGACGAAGCGGGCGTCCTACGCGGCTTCCATAATGTCTGCCGCCACCGCGCCGGTCCGCTGACGGCAGAGGAGGAGGGAAATTGCGGCGGCGCGCTGGTGTGCCGTTATCATGGCTGGCGCTACGCGCTCGACGGGCGCCTGCGCACCGCGCGCGATTTCGGCGCCGCCGCCGATTTCGATCCGCGCGATTTTTCGCTTTGGCCGGTGCGCGTCGAGACCTGGCGCGGCCTGGTGTTCGCGAGCCTGGCGCAGAATGCGCCGCCGCTAAGCGATTTGCTCGCCCCGCTCGACGCCAAGCTCGGCGGCCGCGACTGGTCCAGCCTGCGCGTCGCGCTGCGCCGCAGCCACGACCTGGCCTGCAATTGGAAAACCTATGTCGAGAATTATCTTGAGGGCTATCACGTGCCGGTGTTGCACCCGAGCCTCGACGCGGAGGTCGATTCCAGCCGCTACACGGTGCGCATGGCGGGCGCGGTCGCGCTGCACGAAGTGCCGATGCGCGACCCCAACCCCATCTATGGCGGCGTGTGGGCATGGGCTTGGCCCAACATTGCCTTCAACGTTTATGCGAGCGGCCTGATGATGGAACGAATCTCGCCCCTCGGCTCCGCGCGCACGCGCCTGGATTATCTCTACCTCATGCCGGCGGGCGAAGCGGTGTCGCCCGAAACGCTGGCCATGTCCGATTCCGTGCTCGCCGAGGACAAATGGATCGTCGAGCGGGTGCAGGAAAACCT
>JANNFH010000326.1:0-4251 GCA_031379565.1 Alphaproteobacteria bacterium | reverse complement strand
GTGAAATCGTGCGTGCCGACTAGAGTTTGCGCAGCGGCGTGCATGGCGGCCGCGTCCAGCGGGCGGGCGACGCGCCAGGCCTTGCCGCGGTCGAGCGTCAACGGGGTGCGGCGATTGATGATGCGGTAGCAATAGATTCGCGCGCGCGCATCAAAACGGGCGTGAAAGTTCGAGGCCGCTTCCTCGGCGGCGAGCACCGAAATCAGGTGCGGGCGCAGATGCGCATTCAGGCCGTCGCGAATGCGCCCGGCCCCCAACGCCGTGTCGATATCAACGTGCGCGACCTGGGCTTTTGCATGCACGCCGGAATCGGTGCGCCCGGCGCCGAAGACCTCCGCCCTCGCTCCGCTGAGCTTTTCAACCGCATCCTCAAGCGCGCCCTGCACGCTGGCGCCATTGGCGACGCGCTGCCAACCGCAGAATTCACCGCCGTCATATTCGATCGTCAGCTTGAAGCGCATGTGCGCTAATCGCGCCGATATTCCAACATCGGGCACGCGCGCGCGCCGGCCGCGCCCGGTGCGCCGCCCGAGACGCCCATAACCTTCAAAGCGCCGTCACCGGGCCCCGAGGGCTCCCACACCACCACAAACGCCGCATCGCCTGCGCCGCAGAAACCTTGAGCGCTTTCGGGCTTAGTTTCGCTGGCGACGCGATAGACCAGCACCTGCGGCTCCTCCACCGGCAGCGCCAACAAGGCGCGCACGGTCTGGCCTTCAATCTGCGTCGCCGGCGATACCGCGCCGGTGATCTCGCCCTCAATCGTTAGGCCGTTAGCGCCGCGTAGTGTCAGCACGTCTTGGGGGGCGGCGCCGGCCTGGTCTGGCAGCCGCGTCGCCATGGTCACGGTGAGATCGCCGGTAGCGCCGCGGGCCGCATCGTTGACCGGATCGAATGGACGCGCGGGCTCGGATTCGGGCAACGGCGTGTCAAGCTGCGGAGCGTCGGCAGACTGGCCCTGCGGTGCAGCTACGCGATCGCAGCCTGCCAGAGCCAGAGCCGCCGCCACAAAAATGATACGGACCAGCATGTGCATCCCTCCGCCGCGAAACTAGACCGTTTTCCGAAAAAGTGTTTGCGGTTTTTCGGCCCGAAAACGGTTCATTTTGGCTCTGCGACGCCTCCGCAATCGCGCACTATGTCAGCCGCGATCCTTCCGGAACAGGCGTCCCGCGTAAGAAATCCGCTGTCTCCATAGCCGCACGGCCCTCGCGCTGCACTTTCTGCAGGCGCAGCGCCCCTTCGCCGCAGGCGATCAGCAGCGAATCATCGAGCACCTCGCCAGGGCCGCCGGCGCCCTGGCCTAGACGCGACATCAACGCCCTGGCGCGTACGCCGCCGGGCAATTCGAACCACGCCCCAGGCGCGGGCGAGAGGCCGCGAATGTGCAAGTCAAGCTCTCGCGCCGGGCGGGTCCAATCGATGCGCGCTTCGGCGGGATTTATTTTGGCGGCGTAGGTGACGCCCTCTTGGGCCTGCGGCGCCGCGTTTGCTTGGCCGCGTTCGATCTTCGCCAGGGTTTCGATCAATAGATTTGCACCGAGTGCGGCAAGGCGATCGTGCAAACTGGCGGCGGTGTCATCGGCTGCGATCGGCGTTTCAGCGGAGGCGCAAATGGGGCCGGTGTCGAGCCCTTCTTCCATCTGCATGATCTGCACGCCGGTGACGCGGTCGCCGGCCATCAACGCGCGCTGGATTGGCGCCGCGCCGCGCCAGCGCGGCAACAATGATGCGTGCACATTGAAGGCGCCAAGGCGCGGCGCGTCGAGTATAGGTTTGGGTAAGATAAGGCCGTAGGCGACGACAATGGCGGCGTCGAGCTTAAGCGCGCCGAATTCGGCTTGCGCCTGGGCCTTCCTCAAACTTCTCGGTGTGCGCACCTCAATCCCGCGCGCAGTGGCGAAAGCGTGCACTTGCGTCTCGCGCGCCTGCTTGCCGCGTCCAGCGGGTCGCGGCGGTTGCGAAAAGACACAAGCGATCTCATGTTCTGAAGCGAGCAACGCTTCCAGCGAAGGCAACGCAAAGCTCGGCGAACCCATGAAAGCGAGGCGCAAACTCACCGCCGGTCCAATACGCGCACGACGAAATCCGCGTCGTCATTTGGCCCGGCCTGCACCTCTTCGCGCGATGTTTCCTGCCATTGCATCGGGTTGAGCGCGGGGAACACCGCGTCGCCTTCCGGCTCAAGGGCTACCTCGGTTAGCCGGATACGATCGGCCAGCGGCAAGGTTTCCGCGTAAATCATAGAGCCGCCAATGATGCAAAATTCCTCCGCGCCGGAAGCCTCCGCCATGGCCGCGCCGGCGGCCAGGAACGCATCGAGCTTGGTATAGGCCCACGCTCCCGGCGGCTTGAAGTCCAGATCTCGCGTCAGCACCAGATTCTGCCGCCCTGGCAGCGGCTTGACGTGCAGCGAATCCCAGGTCTTGCGCCCCATCAGCACCGGCTTGCCCATGGTCGCGGCCTTGAACCGCGCCATGTCGGATTTCAGGCGCCACGGCAGCGCGCCGTCACGGCCGATCACATTGTTGCGCGCGACGGCGACGACGAGGGTGAGTTTGGGACTCATAAACCCACCCTACTCCGTCATTCCGGGGCATGCGAAGCATGAACCCGGAACCCAGGGGATCGTGGATCTGTGCCCCTGGGTTCCGGGTCTCGCTTCGCTCGCCCGGAATGACGTAAGCTGCAAAGGAATCGAAGGGGCTCGCGCATGTGGAAATATATCGGCCTGGTTTTGGTGGGAGCAGTCGGCTTTCTCATCGTCATGGGCGCGCTGCGCAAGTTCGTCGGCCAGGGGCCGGTGACTTTGATTTGGCTGGCGATCCTCATTGTCGGGATCGTCATCGTCGCGCGCAATTTGATGTCCAACCGTAAGGTTCCGGACGCGGCGCCGGAGGCGCGCGCGCAAGCACTGATGTTCACGCCCGACAGCGCCAACGCGGTGCTCTACATTCTTCGCACCCAATTCATCGGCAAGGCGGTGGGCGTCAACGTCGAGATCGATGGGCGCGCCGTGGCGCAATTGAAAAGCCCGCGCTTCACCCGCATCGCGCTCACGCCCGGCGCGCATAAGGTGAGCGGCTACACTGGCCCCGCGTCTGGCCGCAAGCCTGGCGCAGGCGATATTGAGGTGGCCGCCAGCGCTGGCGACTTGATCGTGCTCGAATGCGCGGTAGAGCCTGGCATGATCGGCACGATCACGAAATTCAAACGCGTGGAGCTGGCCGCCGTGCGCGCGAAACTGCAAAGCACGCGCATGGTCGCTCCGGACTTGGCGGAGGTTTAGGGCTGGCGGCCACGCTTCGCTAATAGAACTAAATCGAGCGCTGCAATGACAAGGGGAACGCTTACGGCGAAAATCCAAATGTAGATCGCTGTGCCGGGCGAACTGCGCGTCGCGACGCCATGGTCGTCAAACACGCTTATGTAAGCTGTCTGCCATGCGGTCCCAGACAGAAGGACACCGCATAGCGCTGGAAGAACCAGAGCAGATTGCCCTTGCAAGCAGCGAAGGACATTCCAGCCCCAAAAGAGATTTGCGTACCACGCTATATTTGCGAGCGACCAATTGCCTATCCCGATAAAAGGGGGCTCCCGGTAGCCGGGCGGAAGTGGATGCCCAAATTCCGGCGATTGAAGCGCGCCGAGTGGGGCTATCCAGCCAGTGAGAAGACAATCGAAGCCGCTTGTCCGCTCAATTGAGCGTGGATCAACCGGCAGGCCCTCGAAATACTCAAAAACTCTGACGTAGGCAGTCTGCGTCAGCGCATAGAGCCAAACTCCAACGCTAAACACAGCGATAAGAGACCGCCAGTCCAATCTAAGAAAGTCTGAAAGGTTCACGGACCTCACACCGCGATCGGCGCCTTGATCGCCGGGTGAGCTTGGTAGCCGACCAATTCAAAGTCCGCATATTCGAAAGCAAAAATATCCTTCTTGCCCGGATTGAGTTTCATTTCGGGAGCCGGAAAAACGCTGCGCGCCAATTGCGTTTTCGCCTGTTCGAAATGGTTGGCGTAGAGATGCGCATCGCCGAGCGTGTGGACGAACTCGCCGGGCTGGAGCCCCGTCACTTGCGCCATCATCTGCGTCAGCAGCGCGTAGCTGGCTATATTGAAAGGCACGCCCAAAATCACATCGGAGCTTCGATGATAGTGTTGTCAGCTCAAGCTCCCTTCCGAGACGTAGTACTGAAACAGGCAATGGCAGGGCGGCAGCGCCATCTGGTCGACGTCGGCGGGGTTCCAG
>JANNFH010000322.1:0-2906 GCA_031379565.1 Alphaproteobacteria bacterium | reverse complement strand
CGCGCGTTCGACGGGCCCACCCCGATCCTGTTGGTCTCGGGCGAGGTCCGCAATATTGGCCGCGATGACAAAGTGCTGCCGCCAGTGCGCATTTCGTTGCGGGACGCGCGCTCTCACGAGATTTTCGAACTGGTCTCCGAGATCGGCGAAGCGCCGCTTGCAGCGGGCGCTGCCACGCCATTTCAAGTCCGGGTCGAGAATCCGCCGGTGGATGCCGTCGATCTTGAGGCGACGTTTGCGAGCTTTGCCGAATTGAATGCCGCCGACGGCGCCGCGCAACATGTGTCGCCGATCGCCTCAGAGGCGCACGAAGAGCCGCTTGAGCTCACCCAGCCTGCTGAGGAACATGGCGGGGTCGCGGTCAATGGCCCACTCGCTTATGAGAGCGAGCTTGGCCCGGTTGATGGCCTTGCGCCGCGCTTCTCGGCCGAAGGGCATGGCTGAGGCGCACTTGCGCGTTCTGCTGTCGGAATCAGAAATTGCGGTACGGGTGAACGCGCTTGCGCAGACGCTTGCCGCTGAAATCGATGAGGGCTGGACCGTCGTCGCGCTGCTGCAAGGCGCTATCCCGTTCGCTGCTGATTTGATCCGCGCCCTGGCGCGACGCGGACGCCATCCGATCACCGATTCACTTTGGCTCGAAAGCTACCGCGACGCCCGCGAAAGCTCGGGCAAGGTGGTTGTTCGCGCGGATATTTCGCGCGCCATCGAGGGGCGCCCCACGCTCATCGTTGACGACGTGTTCGACAGCGGCCGCACCATCGCCTTCGCCCGCGCCCACTTGATGGCCAAAGGCGCTAAGCTCACCCGTGCTTGCGCCTTCGTGCGCAAGCCGGCGGCGCTCAACGAGCCCATCGAGCATATAGGCTGGGACGCGCCCGATCTTTATCTCGTCGGCTACGGCATGGATGATGCCGGCCGCTATCGCGGCTTGCCGTTCATCGCCGTTGTGGAATAGGCGCCGGCCCGCCGCAAGCCGGGGCGCCGCGACCTCTAGTTCCGCCGCGCGAAGACCAGGTACAAGCTGCCCGCGCCGCTCTGTTCGGGCACTTGCAGGCGCAGCGCCTCGGCTTCGACGCTAAAGCCGACATCGGCGCCGCCGCCTCGGCCGCAGGTGAAGGTGAGATGGCCTGACGGCGCATCGATGAAGCCGGCGGTCCAGCGTTCAGTTTCGCCGCCGGGTGCTATGCTTGCCCAATTGAAGATCGTGCCGGCTTCCGCCTCACGCACATCCAGCACCACCGCGCGCGCGCCCTGCCAGCCGGCGGCGGCGCCAATGCGGTTGCCGCTGACGAGATCGTAGGTTCCGGGCGCCACGCGCCCGCCGCGCAAATCGGCGACGGCGGCGTCAACCGCCACTTCATCTCCGAGCGTGATGGCTTGGGCCGGATTGGGCGTCACATCGTTGCAGACCGTGACCATCGGCGCCTCGGGTGGCCTGCTGGTGGGCGGCGAGCAGGCGCCAAGCGCCAGTGCGGCGGCGAGTACCAAGACACGCATGAAAACTCCCTCAGCTATCGCTAAAGCGGTCGAGCAGGCGCCGCAAATATTCGCGCTCGCTCTCGGGGCGGTTGGCGTCTTGGGCACGGCGGCGGATTTCGTCGAGAATTGCTCGCGCACGCACAGGATCGATCGCGTTTGGCACTTGGGTTTGGCGCCCATCGCCCGCACCGGTGGAGCGTCCGAGCGGATCGCGATTGCCAGCTTCGCCCTGTTCGCCCTCGCGGTCGCCGCTTTCCCGTATCTCGGCGGCCAATTGCTCGGCGCCTTCCTGCAAATGCTCCAGCGCCGAACTTTGCGCTGCTTGCGCCGCCTCAAGGTCGCCGCGCCGGAGCGCGCTTTCAGATTGTTGCATCGCCCGTTCGGCGGCGTTGAGATCTTGGCTGGGGGCGGCGCCCGCTCCCTGGGCGTCGCGCTGGGCTTCGCCGAGGCTTTGACGGATTTCCCCCTGACGCTCGGCGGAATCTTCACCGCCCTGACCGCCGCGCTGTTCACCGCCGCCGCCCGCGCTTTGTTGTTGCTGCTGTTGCTGCAAGGTCTCGTCTCGCAACGCACGCTGCTCGCCGATGGTTTCGGAGAGCTGGTCCATGCTTTGCTGCATCCGCTGATCGGACGGGCCTTGCTCGCCGTCCTCGCCGCTTTGGCTTTGGGTCAGCTGGGCGTCGAGATTGGACAAGATGTTCGCCAGCCTTTGCAGCAGCGCCTGCGCCTCTTGGGTGCGACCTTGCTCGGTCAATTGCTGCACACGCTGCAGCAAATCCTCGATATCTTGCTCGCTGATCTCGGTTTGATCTTGGGTGTCGTCCTGGTTTTGCGGGGTTTCGCCGTTGCGGATCGCTTCTTGCACGAGCGATTGCAGATAAGCGTCGGTGGCGCGCCGGAGCGCGTCCATCAATTGCCGCAGCCGTTCTTGCGGCGCGCCGCTGGCGAGGGCTTGTGACAGCGCTTGCTGCGCCGCTTCGAGAGCGCGGCGCGCATCCGCCGCCCCGCCATACTCGGCGCGCAGCGCCGTGCGCCACAATATGTCAGCGGCGATGTCGGTGGCGGCGATGTCGTCTGCCGTCGCCAGCTCCGAGCGCGCCAGGCGCAAGCCCAGGAACACGGCAAGATCGCCGAAATAGCCGTCTTCAGGCGCCATCGTCAGCGCGTCGATCAGGCGGGCGGCGTGGCGTATGCCTTGCGGCGCGCGGCCGATATCATCGCGCCGCTGGTAATCACGAAATTCAATCCTCTGGTTGCCGACGATAATGTCACCCGCTTGAATTGTGCGCCGGCGTTCGGCGCGGATGGGGCGGTAGGCCCGCCGTTCGTGCAGGACGTGGCCGCGAATTTCGATCGCCGCCCGCGCCAGCGGCTGCAGGAACACCTTCTCCGGCAGCGTGAAGTGCAGCGGTTCGCTTTGGCCC
>JANNFH010000312.1:0-1755 GCA_031379565.1 Alphaproteobacteria bacterium | reverse complement strand
ACCGACATCGCCGACTCCCAGGCATCCGCCACACAGGGAATCACAATTCGCCAATTTCGCAACACTCCCACACGGGGAGAAGGTGGCGCTCGCGCAAGCGAGCGGCGGATGAGGGGTGCCCGCGCCAACGCTTTCAGAAGTACGTTTTCACCCCTCAACCGTCTCGCCGCTGCACGGCGATCCACCTTCTCCCACTAGGGGAGAAGGACAAGCGCGCGCGGTTTCTAATTGATCGAAATCCGCTCTAGAGGCGGTATTAAAGCGCGTCCAACCCTACATCCAAAGCTGGCGCGGAATGGGTGAGGGCGCCGATGCTGATCACGTCGACGCCGGTCTCAGCCACCGCGAACACGGTTTCAATGGTCACGCCGCCCGAGGCTTCGAGCAGGGTCTGGCCTTTGGCGAGCTTCACCGCGGCGCGAAGATCGGTGAGCGAGAAATTGTCCAGCAGCACCGCGCTCGGCGCTTGGGGCAGCACTTGGCGCAATTGATCGAGGGAATCGACTTCGATCTCGATGGCGGTGAGGTGGGCGGCGGATTTGCGTGCGAGTTCGAGCGCTTTGACCACGCCGCCAGCGGCGGCGACGTGGTTGTCCTTGATCAGCATGGCGTCATCGAGGCCGTAGCGATGGGCGCCGCCGCCGCCAAGTTTCACGGCGCGCTTCTCCAGCGCCCGCAGGCCTGGCGTGGTCTTGCGCGTGGAGGCGATGATGACGCCCATGCCAGCGACTGCATCGACATACAGGCGCGTGAGCGTGGCGATGCCGGAGAGGCGGCCAATGAAATTGAGCATAGTGCGCTCGGCCATCAACACCGACCGCGTCGCGCCTGAAATCTCACAGATCGTAGCGCCGGCTTTCACCAACGCGCCGTCGGGCGCGTTGACGCTGAATTGAATCTCCGGGTCGATCAGCCAGGCCGCCAGCGTCGCTGCATCGAGCCCCGCAACCACGCCGGCTTCACGCGCGCGCAACGCCCAGCGCCCGGTAGCGTCGGGATCGATGATCGCATCGGTTGTGACGTCGCCGGCGACGCCGAGATCTTCCGCCAGTGCAAGCTTGACGATCGGCTCAAGCACGATGTCAGGCAAAGGCGGCAGGGAGCGCTGCTTGGTTGAGGAAGGTGCGGGTTTGCGCTCCGACATCGGGATAATCGCTCCGGTAATGGCTGCCGCGGCTCTCCTTGCGGGCGAGCGCGGCTTTGAGGATGAGGCGCGCTGCGAGCAACGCGCCTGCGGGGCCGTGAGCATCGCAGAGCGCATCGACCCGGTCGAGGGCGCGCGTGAGGCCCCGCTCGTCGCGCACGACGCCGGCATGCGCTTGCATCAATGCGCGAAGCTCAATCCTGGCAGGCGCGGGCAAGGCCGGCGGCGGGCGCAGCGGCTCGCCGCGCCTTGCCGCCGGCGCGTCGCTTCCGCGCAAGCGCTCGGCGATTCTGTGCGCGAACACCACCGCTTCGAGCAAGGAATTGGAAGCGAGGCGATTGGCGCCGTGGGCGCCGGTGGCGGCGCACTCGCCGACGGCGGTGAGGCCTTCGAGCGTCGTGCGTCCCCAGAGGTCGGTCGCGATTCCGCCCATGTGGTAGTGCGCAGCGGGTGCGATCGGGATCGGCGTGCGGCGCGGATCGAGGCCGGCGGACATGCAAGCGGCGAACACGGTGGGAAAACGTTGCGGGAAGTGCGCGCCGATGGCGGCGCGTGCATCGAGAAAGGCGCCGCGGCCGGCTGCGCGTTCGCTGTGGATGGCGCGCGCGACG
>JANNFH010000301.1:0-2775 GCA_031379565.1 Alphaproteobacteria bacterium | reverse complement strand
GTTGGCGGCGTTGGCCGCGCCGCTGCGCCGCGTGGTGGAGCGCGTTTGCCTGCAGGAGCAGGGGCTGGAGATGCTGGAGCGCCAGGAAGGGTGGCCGGCGCGTTCTGGAAAAATCGCGCTGAAGCTTGGCTTGGCCCAATTGGCAGGATCGCAAGTCTATCGCCGTGCCTAGGCTTGCGCAGCCTGCGCCTCGGTCTGCATGCGGCGCATCATCGAAAACAGACCATTGGAGCGTTGCACACTGAGCGCCTCCTTGAGGCCAAGCTGCTCGAACAGGGCCTGCGGATCGACCGATAAGATGTCATCCGGCGTGCGCCCCGAGAAAATGCGCAGCAACAGCGCGATCTCACCGCGCACCAAATGCGCGTCAGAATCACCGCGAAAATACAGCAAATCCGGGCTCTCCGGGCGGTGCTCCGAAACCAGCCAAACCTGGCTGGTGCAGCCGCGCACCTTGTTGGATTCGTTGTGCTCGGCGCTGGTCAGCGGCGCCAATACCCGCCCAAGCTCGATCAGATACGAAATGCGCTCCTCCCAATCGGGGAGGAGCGCGAATTCGCTCTTGATATCAGCAATGGCCAACGCCGCGCTCATGAGGCCCAGATGCGCTGACGGCGTGCGCCGGGCAAGACTTCACTCGCTTCGGGAAATAGCGCCGGTCGTGACCGCGCCCGCGATTGGCGTCATGGCGCTGGTGTCTGGTTGCGCCACCGCGCTGATGCAAAGCCCAACGTCCCGCAGGCCATGCTGGCCGAGGCAGAAGGCGTTTTCATAACGGAACCGCGCCGCCGACATGCACTGATAGAGCTGCAGCTGCGCCATTTCGAGGCAATCGCGCGAACGCGGATCGCTCATCAGCTGGCTGACGGCGCTGGCATGGGGCGCGTCGTTGGCGTCGAGCGCTTGCAGCGCGGCGATCGAAGCCATGCGATCGACCGCTTCGCCGCGCGTGGGGTTGATCCGCCACTGATAGGTCACCGGCGTTGCGCTGACTTCCACGACATCGGGGCCGCTGCGCAGCGCGTCCCAGAAGCGGCGACCGCCGAAGGCGGAGGGATCAGACGCTGGCGACAAGCTCAATGTCGTTACCGTGAGCCGGGGAGAGACATCCGCCGGTACCGCAATGGGGCCGCCGGCGGCCCCAAGCGAGCGGACCCGCTGCACCCGCGCCGCTTGCGCGGGCGCAACCGCGTTGGCCCAGCGTTGGTTTTGCAGGTCATACGCCATTTCCTGATAGCGATCGGCGACGCTGATGATGCGTGCGCCATCGGAGGTCGCGGCGTCGAGCAAAAGGCGCGTAGCCTCGTTGCCGCCGCGCAGGCCACGCGCATAACGTGGGTCGGCGGTGACAGCCCAGATGACGGCATCGCGGCCATAATATTGGGCGGCGTCGCGCACGCCCTGAACGAAAGTGGGAGATTGGGCGGCGGCGTAGCCGCCATAGGCGACCCAGCCGCGGGTCAGGGCGTCGCGATTGTGGTGCGCGACACGGTTGAGCGCGCCCTCCAAGTCGGCGTCGCTGCCAATCCGGGAGGAGCGCAGTTCGCTGACGTCGGTCTGGTAGGCGGCATAGGCGTCGAGCGCATTGCGCACGTCCCCGGTCGCTGGCGCCACAGGCGCCGCCGCGGCCACGGCTTGATTGGCGCCGACCGTGCCTGAATCCTGGGCGCTCGCCGCCCCAAGCAGGGCGACCGCCGCTGTGGTGGTCAAAATCCCAAGGCTTCGCAGCATCCGCACAACTCCTGTCCTAGATGGGCGAGTTCGCTTCCAGCAGCGACTCAACGGGGGCAGCATGCCCACGGTCCCGTTAAGAAGTCTTTTACTCGCGGACATTGTTTCAGTGTCAACACAAGAGCCCGTAAGGCCAGCTGCAAAAGCAGCGATGGATGCAGTTAGCCTCGGTTTAACCTTCCTGGCATGGGTTTTCGCAAGCGTGGCGGCAGGCCTGCTGGCGTGGGCGGGCGGCGGCGATCTTCGCCTGTTGGGAGCGGCGACGGCGTTGGCGCTGGCGCCGGGATTGGCGGGGCTGATCCTGCTGCCGCGGCTGGGCGCAGGGGCGCCGGCCATGCTTTTGTTGGTGATTTGGCTGTTGGCGGCCGCTGGCTTGGTGGCGGGCGGCGGCGGCGTGTTGTCGCCGTTCATTGCAGTTTTTGCGATCGCGCCGCCCCTGGCCTCGGCCCTTGGTCGGCCTTGGGCGGCGTATGCGGGCGCTGGCGCTTTACTCTTTTACGCAGGAGCTTGCGCCTTGGCGTTGCAGGAAACCCAGCCCGCAGTCCTGCTTGGCGCGTTTCCTGAAATCCTGAGCGTCGAGGCGCTGGCTTTCGCCGCCGCGTTGGTCGCGCTGGAGCGGGGCCCGGCGCCCGGAAAGCTCGCTCGCGAACAGATTTCAAGGCGCATTGCCGAAGTTTCACACGAGCTGCGCACGCCGCTCACCCACATTCTCGGCTTCGCCGAATTGATCGAAACCCAGATCTTCGGCCCGATCGAGGCGCGTTACGTCGAATATGCGGGGCTCATCCGTCGCAGCGGATCGCAGCTCTTGGAGCTGGTGAACGATCATCTCGACATTTCGCGGATAGACGCAGGCAAATACGAACTGGACCTGGAAAGTTTTGACGCGCGCGCGATCGTGGACGAAGTCGTGCGCATGGCGACCGATACCGCGTCGCGCAAAAGCATCGTGCTCGCTGCCTGGACGCCGGACGCGCCTTTGAACGTGCGCGCCGATGTGCGTGCGGTACGGCGCATGTTGATAAATACGCTGGGCAACGCGCT
>JANNFH010000294.1:0-10446 GCA_031379565.1 Alphaproteobacteria bacterium | reverse complement strand
GCCGCTGGCCGAACCGATCATCGCCACCTTGATCGAGGCGGGCGTCCACGATCTGCCAATTCTCGACATCGACCCGGTCACCAACGGCCCCTACATCCGCAACACGCTGGCGCTCGACAAGAACGAAAGCCGCGAGCAGGCGCTGTTCGACATCTACCGGGTCATGCGTCCGGGCGAGCCGCCGACGATCGACACCGCCGAAGTATTGTTCACCGCGCTGTTCTCCGATTCCGAGCGCTACGACCTCTCCGCCGTCGGCCGGGTGAAGATGAACATGCGCCTGGGCATGGACACGGACGACAATCTGCGGGTGCTGCGCCTGGAAGACATCGTCGAGGTGCTGCGCACGCTCTCCAATTTGCGCGACAGCCGCGGCGAAATCGACGACATCGACAATCTCGGCAACCGGCGCGTGCGTTCGGTCGGCGAGCTGATGGAAAATCAGTACCGGGTCGGCCTGTTGCGCATGGAGCGCGCGATCAAGGAGCGGATGAGCTCGGTCGATATCGAAACCGTGATGCCGCACGATCTGATCAACGCCAAGCCGGCGGCGGCGGCGGTGCGCGAATTCTTCGGCTCTTCGCACCTCAGCCAATTCATGGACCAAACCAATCCGCTCTCTGAGATCACGCACAAAAGGCGGCTCTCTGCACTCGGCCCGGGCGGCTTGACCCGCGAACGCGCGGGCTTTGAAGTCCGCGACGTTCACCCGACCCATTACGGGCGCATCTGCCCGATCGAAACGCCGGAAGGGCCGAACATCGGCCTGATCAATTCACTGGCGACGCATGCGCGGGTGAACAAATACGGTTTCATCGAGAGCCCGTACCGCAAGGTTTCCAATTCCAGGCCGTCGGATGAGATTGTTTATCTCTCGGCCATGGAAGAGGGAAAGCACAAGATCGCCCAGGCCAATTCCGCGATCGACGCCAAGGGCGTGTTGTCGGAAGAGCTGGTGCAGGCGCGCGAGAACAACGAAGCCATGTTGATCCCGCGCGATGAGATCGATTTGATGGACGTGTCTCCCAAGCAGGTGGTTTCGGTGGCCGCGGCTTTGATCCCGTTCCTCGAAAACGACGACGCCAACCGGGCGCTGATGGGCTCGAACATGCAGCGCCAAGCGGTGCCGCTGTTGCAGGCCGATGCGCCGATCGTCGGCACCGGCATGGAAGGCACGGTGGCGCGCGATTCAGGCGCGGCCATCACCGCGCGGCGCACCGGCATCGTCGAGCAAGTCGACAGCCAGCGGATCGTCGTGCGCGCAACCGAGGAGCGCGACGCCACCAAGCCGGGCGTCGATATCTTCCGGCTGTTGAAATTCCAGCGTTCGAACCAGAACACCTGCATCACCCAGCGCCCGATCGTGAGGGTGGGCGATATCGTGCGCGAAGGCGACATTATCGCCGACGGCCCATCGACCGAGCTTGGCGAGTTGGCGCTCGGGCGCAACGTGCTGGTCGCGTTCATGCCGTGGAACGGCTACAATTTCGAAGATTCGATCCTGATCAGCGAACGCATCGTCAAGGACGACGTGTTCACCTCGATTCACATCGAGGAATTCGAAGTCGCCGCCCGCGACACCAAGCTCGGCCCGGAAGAAATCACCCGCGATATTCCCAATGTCGGTGAAGAGGCGCTGCGCAATCTCGACGAGGCCGGCATCGTCGCCATCGGCGCGGAATTGGAGCCGGGCGACATTCTGGTCGGCAAAGTGACGCCGAAGGGCGAAAGCCCGATGACGCCGGAAGAGAAATTGCTGCGCGCCATCTTCGGCGAAAAAGCTTCCGACGTGCGCGACACCTCGCTGCGCTTGCCGCCGGGCGTCAATGGCACGGTGGTGGAAGTGCGCGTGTTCAATCGCCACGGCGTGGAGAAGGACCAGCGCGCGCTGCAAATCGAGCGCGAGGAAATCGAACGCCTGGCCAAGGACCGCGACGACGAATTGGCGATCCTGGAGCGCAACATCTTCGGGCACTTCGAAGAAGTGCTGCTGGGCAAAACCGCCGCCACTGGCCCCAAAGGGTTCAAAAAGGGCGAGGTCACCAAGGAATCGCTTGAGCCGCTGTCGAAGGGACAATGGTGGCAGATCGGTCTCGAAGACGAAGCGGCGATGACCGAGATCGAAGCGCTGAAAAAGCAATACGACGACGCCAAGAAGCGTCTCGATGCACGCTTCGCCGACAAGGTCGACAAGCTCACCCGCGGCGATGAATTGCCGCCGGGCGTAATGAAGGTGGTCAAAGTGTTCGTCGCGGTGAAGCGCAAGCTGCAGCCGGGCGACAAGATGGCTGGCCGTCACGGCAACAAGGGCGTCATCTCGAAAATCGTGCCGGTCGAGGACATGCCGTTCACCGAGGATGGCACCCATGTCGATATCGTGCTCAACCCGCTGGGCGTGCCCTCGCGGATGAATGTCGGCCAGATTCTGGAAACGCATTTGGGTTGGGCCTGCGCCGGCATCGGCAAGCAGGTTCGCCAAGCGCTCGACGTGCTCCAGCGCGACGGCGACAAGAAGCCGCTCGAAAAGAAGCTCCGTGACATCTACGGCGAAAAGCAAGAGCTGCCGAAGGATATCGAGGAGCTGAAGGAACTCGCCCACAACATCGAAAAAGGCGTGCCGGTGGCGACGCCGGTGTTCGACGGCGCCAAGGACAGCGATATCCGCGAAATGCTGAGAGCGGCGGGGCTTTCAGAGACCGGGCAAGTGCAATTGCGCGACGGGCTAACCGGCGAACAATTCACGCGCCAGGTGACGGTCGGCTACATCTACATGCTGAAGCTGCACCATCTCGTCGATGACAAAATCCACGCGCGCTCGATCGGCCCGTACTCGCTCGTCACCCAGCAGCCCTTGGGCGGCAAGGCGCAGTTCGGCGGGCAACGTTTCGGTGAAATGGAAGTGTGGGCGCTCGAAGCCTACGGCGCCGCGTACACGTTGCAGGAAATGCTGACGGTGAAATCCGACGATGTCGCCGGCCGCACCAAGGTCTACGAGGCCATCACGCGCGGCCACGACACCTTCGAGGCGGGCATTCCGGAAAGCTTCAACGTGTTGGTCAAGGAAATGCGGTCGCTGTGCCTGAACGTCGAGCTACTGGATGGACGTGTGCCGAAGGCGGCTGAGTGACGGCGGCCTCCAGGAAATTCTTTGCTCCCCCGCGTGCGGGGGAGCTGTCAGCGAAGCTGACTGAGGGGGGAGCCTCAAGCGCCCCCTTCGTCGCTCGCTTCGCGAACGCCACTTCCCCCGCAAGCGGGGGAAGAAACCAGATGCAGGGAGCTAGTCCCATATGAACGCCATGAACCAAGACCTGATCAATTCCACGTTCGGCAACCAGCCGCCGGCGCCGGTGTTCGATCAGATCAAGATCTCGATTGCCAGCCCGGATCAAATCCGCTCGTGGTCGTTCGGCGAGATCAAGAAGCCCGAAACCATCAATTACCGCACCTTCAAGCCGGAACGTGATGGCCTCTTCTGCGCGCGCATCTTTGGCCCGATCAAGGATTACGAGTGCCTGTGCGGCAAGTACAAGCGGATGAAGTACAAGGACATCATCTGCGAGAAGTGCGGCGTGCAGGTAACGCTCCAACGCGTCCGGCGCGAGCGCATGGGCCACATCGAATTGGCCGCGCCGGTTGCGCACATCTGGTTTCTGAAGTCGCTGCCGAGCCGCATCGGCTTGATGCTCGACATGCCGCTCAAGGACATCGAGCGTGTGCTCTATTTCGAGCAATACATCGTGCTCGAACCGGGCTTGACGCCGCTGCAAGCCAAGCAGCTCTTGACCGAAGAAGAATATATTCGCGCGCAGGACGACTACGGCGAAGACAGCTTCACCGCGACGATTGGCGCGGAAGCGATCCGCGAATTGCTGATCGGGCTCAACCTCGAAAAGGAAGCCGAGCAGCTGCATAAGGAGATCGCTGAATCGACCTCCGAGTTGAAGCCGAAGAAACTGGCCAAGCGCTTGAAGTTGGTCGAGGCGTTCATTCGCTCGGGCAACAAGCCGGAATGGATGATCCTGCAAGTGGTGCCGGTGATCCCGCCGGAGCTGCGCCCCCTGGTGCCGCTCGACGGTGGGCGTTTCGCCACATCCGATTTGAACGACCTCTATCGCCGCGTCATCAACCGCAACAACCGCTTGAAGCGGCTGATGGAGCTGCGCGCCCCAGACATCATCATCCGCAACGAAAAGCGGATGCTGCAGGAAGCGGTCGACGCGCTGTTCGACAACGGCCGGCGCGGACGCGTCATCACCGGCGCCAACAAGCGCCCGCTGAAATCGCTGGCCGACATGCTGAAGGGCAAGCAGGGGCGGTTCCGGCAAAATCTGCTCGGCAAGCGCGTCGACTATTCGGGCCGTTCGGTGATCGTGGTTGGTCCGGATTTGAAGCTGCACCAATGCGGCTTGCCGAAGAAGATGGCGCTCGAATTGTTCAAGCCGTTCATTTATGCGCGGCTTGACGTGAAGGGGCTCTCCGGCACGGTGAAGCAATCGCGGCGCATGGTCGAGAAAGAGCGCCCTGAAGTCTGGGACGTGCTCGAAGAAGTGATCCGCGAGCACCCGGTGCTGCTCAACCGCGCGCCTACACTGCACCGCTTGGGCATCCAGGCGTTCGAGCCGAAGCTGATCGAAGGCAAGGCGATCCAGCTGCATCCGCTGGTGTGCGCGGCGTTCAACGCCGATTTCGACGGCGACCAGATGGCGGTGCACGTGCCGCTCTCGCTCGAAGCGCAGCTCGAAGCGCGCGTGCTGATGATGAGCACCAACAACATCCTCAGCCCCGCCAACGGCAAGCCGATCATCGTGCCCAGCCAAGACATCATCCTGGGGCTCTATTATCTCTCGCTGATGAAGGAGAATGAGCCGGGCGAAGGCAAATTGTTCGCCGACGTGGGCGAGATCGAAACGGCGCTCGAATCCGGTGACGTGGCGCTGCACGCCAAGATCAAATCGCGCTTCGAAAGCGTTGACGAGAAGGGCAAGCGCTCGTGGCAGACCATCGAGACAACGCCAGGGCGCATGAAGCTCGCCGAGCTGCTGCCGAAGCACCACAAGGTCAGCTACGACGTGCTGAACTCGACACTGACAAAAAAGGAAATCGGCAATCTGATCGACACGGTCTATCGCCATTGTGGCCAGAAGGCGACGGTGATCTTCGCTGACCGCATCATGGCGCTCGGCTTCCGCGAAGCCTGCAAGGCCGGCATTTCGTTCGGCATGGCCGACATGGTGGTGCCGAAGGCGAAAGAGACGTTGGTCGAAGAGACCCGCAAGCGCGTCACCGAATATGAGAAGCAATACGCTGACGGGCTGATCACGCGCGGGGAGAAGTACAACAAGGTCGTCGATGCCTGGTCGAAATGCACCGACCGGGTCGCCGACGCTTTGATGGACGAGACCTCCAAGCCGGCGAAGGAAAAGAACGGCCGCACCGGCGAGCTCAATTCAGTGTTCATGATGGCCCATTCCGGCGCGCGCGGTTCGAAGAACCAGATGAAGCAGCTCGCCGGCATGCGCGGGCTGATGGCCAAGCCGAGCGGGGAAATCATCGAGACGCCGATCATCTCGAATTTCAAGGAAGGCCTCTCGGTGCTCGAATACTTCAACTCCACCCACGGCGCCCGCAAGGGCCTCGCGGATACGGCGTTGAAGACCGCGAACTCGGGCTATCTGACCCGCCGCCTCGTCGATGTCGCGCAAGATTGCATCATCACCGAGGAAGATTGCGGCACTCAGGACGGCATCATGATGTCGGCCGTGATCGATGGGGCTGACATTATCGTTTCGCTAGGCACGCGCCTGCTTGGGCGCACTTGCGCGGTCGATATCGTCGAGCCGGGCACCGGCGAATTGGTCGTGCCGGCGGGCACCTATCTCGACGAGATCGCGATCGCGGCGATCGAGGCGTCCGGCGTGCAGGGCGTCAAGGCGCGCTCGGTGCTCACCTGCGAAACCCGCACTGGCGTCTGCGGCGCTTGCTACGGGCGCGATCTTGCGCGCGGCACCCAGGTGAATATCGGCGAAGCGGTCGGCGTCATCGCGGCGCAATCGATCGGCGAGCCGGGCACGCAGCTGACCATGCGCACGTTCCACATCGGCGGCGCGGCCCAGGTGGCTGAAAGCTCGGCGATGGAATCGGCGCACGACGGCAAGGTCAAGCTGATCAACCGCAACACCATCAAGAACGCGCATGGCGATCTCATCGTCATGAGCCGCAACATGCTGGTCGTGATCGTCGATGACGACGCCAAGGAGCGCCAGAGCTTCAAGCTGTCGTTCGGCGCGCGGCTCAAGGTCGACGAGAAATCGAAGGTCAAGCGCGGCGACCGCATCGCCGAATGGGACCCCTACGCCACCCCGATCCTCACCGAAGTCGCCGGTCGTACCAAATTCGAGGACGTGATCGAAGGAATATCGGCGCGCGACGAGTTCGACGAAGCCACCGGCATTTCCTCGAAGGTGGTGATCGATTGGCGTTCGACGGCGAAGGGTTCGGAACTGCGTCCGGCCATCGTTATCCTCAACCCCAAGGGTGCGCCGCTGAAACTCTCCAACGGCGCGGAAGCGCGTTATTTGTTGCCGGTTGGCGCTATTTTGTCGTTGCAAGATGGCGACGACGTCACGCCTGGTCAGGATTTGGCGCGCATGCCCACCGGCGCCGCCAAGACCCGCGACATCACCGGCGGCCTACCGCGGGTGGCGGAATTGTTCGAAGCGCGCCGGCCGAAGGATCACGCCATCATCGCCGAGATCGATGGCAGGGTATCGTTCGGCAAGGATTACAAGAACAAGCGTCGCCTGAAAATCGAGCCGCCGGAAGGCGAAGAGGCCGAGGCGATGGAATACATGATCCCGAAAGGCAAACACATCGCCGTTCAGGAAGGCGATTTCGTCAAGAAGGGCGAATATTTGCTCGATGGCAATCCCGCGCCGCAAGACATCCTCTCGATCATGGGTGTCGAGGCGCTGGCCAATTATTTGGTCGAAGAAATCCAGAAGGTCTACCGGTTGCAGGGCGTGCCGATCAACGACAAACACATCGAAGTGATTGTCCGCCAGATGCTGCAAAAGGTCGAAGTGATGGAAGCGGGCGACACCGAATTCCTGAAGGGGGAGGCGGTCGAAGCACTCGATCTTGAGGACGAGAACAAGCGCGTGGAAGCGCTTGGGCTGAAGCCGGCGAGCGCCCAGCCGATGCTGCTCGGCATCACCAAGGCCAGCCTGCAAACGCGCTCGTTCATCTCGGCAGCGTCGTTCCAGGAAACCACGCGCGTGCTCACGGAAGCCGCGTCCTACGGCAAGTCGGATACGCTTGAGGGCTTGAAGGAAAACGTGATCGTCGGGCGCTTGATCCCGGCGGGAACGGGGGGCCAGTTGCGGCGCTACCAGAAAATCGCGGCCGAACGCGATGCCCAGCTCGCCATCGACCGCGCCGAAGACGCCTCCCAATTGGCGCGCGCGGAAGCGGCGGAATAAGAATACGAGGAAACGTCCAGTGCTACAAACAGCCCGGCGGCGACGCCGGGCTGTTTTGTTTGGGACTGCCGACGCGTTCGTCCGCCGGCAACAACGTCTCATCCAGCGCAATCGCAGGGGCTGTGCTGGCCGGCGAGGGCGCCGGCGGTCCATAATGGCGACGCGAATCGAGGCCCGCTTATGAACGATTTCACTTCTCGGGCGCTGCGGCGCGTCAAGCCATCGGCCACCTTGGCGGTGAGCGCCAAGGCGCGCGCTCTGCGGGCGGCGGGGCGCGACATCATCTCGCTTTCGGCGGGGGAGCCGGATTTCGACACCCCGGACAACATCAAAGAGGCCGCCATCCGCGCGCTGCGCGAAGGCAAGACCAAATACACCGACGTCGATGGCATGCCCGAATTGAAGGACGCCATCGTCGCCAAATTCCAGCGCGAAAACGGACTCGTCTACAATCGCGCGCAAATCAATGTTTCGCCGGGCGGCAAGGCGGTGATCTTCAATGCCTTGATGGCGACGCTCGATCCCGGCGACGAAGTCATCATCCCGGCGCCGTATTGGGTGAGTTATCCGGACATGGCGCTGATTTGCGGCGCCAATCCGGTGTTCGTCGAGACGCGGCTTGAGCACGGCTTTAAATTGCAGCCCAGCGACCTCGGCAAGGCCATCACCGACAGAACCAAGTGGCTGCTGCTCAATTCGCCGTCCAATCCGACCGGCGCTGCCTACACTGCCGATGAACTGAAAAAGCTCGCCGGCATATTGATGGCGTTTCCGCACGTGCATGTGCTGAGCGACGACATGTACGAGCATCTCGTTTATGACGGCTTCGCGTTTCACACCCTGGCGCAAATCGAGCCGGCGCTGTACCCGCGCACGCTGACGATGAACGGGGTTTCAAAAGCCTATTCGATGACTGGCTGGCGCATCGGCTATGCCGGCGGGCCCGAGCACATCATCAAGGCGATGGCCAATGTGATGTCGCAGACGACGTCCAATCCCTCGTCGATTTCGCAATGGGCTGCGGTGGAAGCTCTGAACGGTCCGCAAGGTTTCATCCCGAAGAACCAGGCGCTGTTCAAGGGCCGGCGCGATCTCGTCGTGTCGATGCTCAACCAGGCGCATGGCTTGCGCTGCCCGTGCCCGGGGGGAGCTTTCTACGTCTATCCCTCGTGCGCCGGGGCGATGGGCCGGCGTGCGCCAAGCGGCGCCGTGATGAACACGGACGAGGATTTCGCGCGCGAATTGCTGGAGGCCGAAGGCGTGGCGGTTGTGCACGGCGCGGCGTTTGGGTCGAGCCCCAGCTTTCGCATTTCCTACGCGACCTCAAATGCGCTGCTCGAAGAAGCGTGCGCGCGCATTCAGCGCTTCTGCGGGGGCTTGAGCTAAGTAATATCGTCCTTCTCCCCCACCAGCCGCTCCGCGGCTGGCCCCTGCAAGTTTCCAGGATCGCGGAGCGATCCTGCGGGGAGAAGGTGGCGCGAAGCGCCGGATGAGGGGTGTGAGCGCCAACACTTGCAGGGTAGCGCAAACACCCCTCAACCGTCTCGCCGCTACGCGCCGATCCACCTTACTCCCACAAGGGGAGAATGACGATTTTGCTAAACGCTATTGGTCGAGCCGAAACGTCAGTCCCGCTTTCGCTTGCAACCGCGCAATCAGCGCTTCGCCCATCGCGGCGGCTGGCGTCCAGATGCCGCCGGGTGTTTGCGCGACATCGCGGGCGAGACACAGCGCCGCTTCGCTGATCATTTTCGAGGTTGAACCGTAACCGGGATCCTTATCGCCGGCGACGACGGCCCGCAGCGAACGGCCATCGGGAAAATCGCAAACGAACAGCACTTCATACGAGCCGGTTTCGCGCTCGTGTTTGGAGGGGCCTTGGCCCGGCTTCGGCAGGGCGAAGCGCCGGAGCAGGGCCCGCGTCGGCGCGAAGGCGAGCAGCGCCGTTTGCACCTTCGTTTGGCCGACTGCTGCTTTGGCGCGCTTTTCGCCGGCAGCCCCCGCGCCCATGATTTGCATCTCGTCATAGCTGAAATCGCGGCCGTAGGCATAGTCCAGCAGCGCGTTGGTACGGTGAATGTTCTTGGTGTTGATCACCGCCATGATGAAGGGCGCTGACCAGGCATCGATGTCGGAATCGTGAAGGGCGGCTTCGCCGCTGGGCTGACGCACCGAGGGGGGATTGGACACCAGCGCGTAAGGATTGCGCATCAGCGCGGGGAGATTTGGATCGCGCTTGGCCGCCTCCATGGTCGCGAACATGCTGGCGATGGTGCCGCCGGAGAAACCGCCCTTCATGGTGCGCACCCGGCCGCGCACACGCGGCGCGGCGCCGCCAAGGCGCTGCTTGGCATGTTGCTGTAGAAACAGCACGCCGCAATCGAAGGGAATGGAATCGAAGCCGCAGGAAAACACGATCCGGGCGCCTGAGGCTTTGGCCTGCGCTTCGTAGCGCGGGATCATTGCCGCCATCCAGGCCGGCTCGCCGCAAAGATCGACATAATCGGTCCCGGCGGCGACGCACGCGGCCAACAAGGGCTCGCCGTAAAGCTGGTAGGGGCCGACTGTCGTCAGTACCACCTTGGCGCGCTTGGCCATGGCTTCGAGCGAGGCAGGATCGGCGGCGTCGGCGGCGACCAGCGGCAAATCGCGCGGTGCGCCAAGCCCGTCGCGAACAGCTTCGAGTTTGTTCCGGTTGCGCCCGGCGATGGCCCAGCGCACATCGCCGCCCGCGCCATAGGCGCTGAGCAGATATTCCGCGACCAGGCGCCCGGTGAAGCCGGTGGCGCCGTAGACGATGAGGTCGAATTCGCGCTCGCTCATGGCGGTGTTATGGACCGCCGGGGCCCCCGCCGGCCACGCCCGTGGTGGGCGGGGCGGGCGCCGGCGGGGCCTACAGGGCCCCAGCCGCGGCCCCCCCACTCCCAAGCTCGAAGCACCGGGGGGGTGCAAGGCAGGTGGTATGGGG
>JANNFH010000334.1:0-4846 GCA_031379565.1 Alphaproteobacteria bacterium | reverse complement strand
CGGCTCCTCGCCGCCCGTTGCGCTCCACTCCCCCCCCGTCGTCCGGGTCGGCACGCTCCCGCGCCGCCCCTGGCTTGGCGTTGCGCTCTATTACCTTTTCTCGGTGGAAGCCGAGGACGGCGTCAAGCTAGCCGTGTTCATCGCCCGCGTGTTCATTGGCGACGCGCAAATCGGAATCATCGGCTTCACCCGCCAAATTTCCGGCCCGAAGAAAAACCCCGCCAGCTCCGGCGACGCCGCGCGCCTCAAGCGCCACAAGCGCGTCTTCATCTCCTATTCCAGCCGCGACCGCGAAACTGTCGCCGTCATCGCCACCGCCTACGAAATGGCCGGCGTGCCGCACTTCTTCGACCGCACCTCGCTCAAATCCGGCGAGCAATGGCATCCGCGCCTCCGGCGCGAGATCGACCGCGCCGATCTGTTCCATCTGTGCTGGTCGAAATCGGCCTCGGCCTCCGAATGGGTGGAGAAAGAAACCGAGCACGCGCTGACGCGGCAAAAGCGCTCCAACGGCAAGAACCCGGCCATCACCGTACAGATGCTCGACGGCCCGCCCTGGGCGCCCCATCCCGCCGCGCTCGACAGCATCAATTTCGACGATTTCGTTCGCGCCGCCATCGTCGGCTATGCGAGGGGTGAAGGCTGACGCCTGCAACTCACCGCGCCGGCATGGCCGCGCCAATTTCAAAGACGATGGTGACCTCAGCCGTATAAAGCTGAGGCTCCGGCGCGATCGGCGGGGGCGTGACGTACGCCTCCCCCGCGGTCGCTTCGCGCGCAGCGAACATTGCGCGATTGCCGCTCTGCGCGATCATGTTGCTGCCGCCCTCCTCCACCAGCAGAAGCCGCCCGAGACGGAACCCCGCGCCTTCGACATAGATGCGCGCTTTATCAACCGCATCGCCGATCGCCGCTTCCCGCGCCGCGCGGCGTGCGCTGGCCGTATCGCGGATGGAGAATTCAACGTCGCTGAAATTGTCCGGCTGCGCATTCATCGCGCTCTCCACGGCGCGGCCCAGCAAAGCCAGATCGCGCACCAGCACCGTCACCGCGGCCGTCGCTTCGTAGCCATTGATACGATCCGGCCGGCGCTCGCCGCCTTCGCGCATGACCGGTGTGACCGTGACGTCCGTGCGTTCCAGCGTGACAGTTTGCGGATTGATCGCGCGGATGGACGCGTCCAGCGCGCGTGAACGCACGCCCACGGCGTTTGTGGCCTCCGCGGCGGTTCGCCCGGGGCTATAAAAGGAGACGCGCACGCGCGCCTGGTCCGGCGGCAGATAAACCTCCGCCCGTCCCGCCACGCGCACCACCGCCGGATCATAGGGCTTCAGCGGCGCTATAATCTGCGCCTGGGCCGGGAGGGCGAGGCCGACGGCAAGCACCAACACGGCAATCCAGCTCTTCATTGGTTTCTCCAATTCATTGTCGCGCGCGGCGCAACCCCGGCGAACACTTGCGAGGAAATCGTGGCCAGGCAAGTCGGATCGCCTTGCACCCGATTGCGACGACTGCCCGATGGGCGCTTTTAGTCCGCCCGGGACAATGCTATGCGCCCGGCTCCCAAAGCGCTGGGGTCCGTAGCTCAATGGTTAGAGCCGGCCGCTCATAACGGTCTGGTTGTAGGTTCGAGTCCTACCGGACCCACCACGTGCCTGCTCGGTCGCCGCTCCTCACTTTTGAGGACTCAGCTTGTTGCACAACGGCGATGAAGAAAGGGAGCTTCGCGCGCGTCGGCACACCAAACACAATCGCATGCGCCTGGGCGCCGAAACGTTGCGTAAGAGCCGGCGTTTGGCGCCCCCACCACCCGCGCCAGAGGCCTTGCTTCGCTACCGCCGCCCCAAGCCCCGTTAACGCCGCTTTGCCCAGGCGCTCCGACGCGCTAAGTTGTCTCTGTCTGGAGAGCACATGTTCTGGTTTGTCATCCTTCTCGTCATCCTGCTGACGATCGGCGTCTCGGTCGGCGTCGGGCTGATGCTGCGCAAGCGCCCGCGTTCACCCTCGCGGCAGCGCCAGGTTCATATGGCGAAAGCTTCCGGCGCGTTCCAACACCGCAAGTCGAACCAAGAGTAAACCGGCATGGCGCACCCGGCCGCCGCTCTTCCCGCCGGCAAGGCAGAACGCTATCTGGAATTGCGTCAACAGATCGCCGCCATTATTGCCGGCGAGCGCAATTCAATCGCCCGTTACGCCAGCGCCGCCGCCGTGCTGACACAGGCGTTCCCAGAAACCTATTTCTGGTGCGGCTTTTATCTGGTTGACCCCGAAGACCCGCACCAATTGGTAGTCGGCCCCTATCAGGGCACGCTCGGCTGTTTGCGCATTGAGTTCGGCAAAGGCGTTTGCGGCGCCGCCGCGGCAGAGCGCAAGACCATCATCGTGCCCGACGTGCACGCCTTTCCCGGCCACATTGCCTGCGACACCCGCTCCAATTCCGAGATCGTGGTTCCCGTGCTGGATGCTTCCGGCGCACTCGCGGCCGTTCTCGACGTCGATTCCACCCGCTTCGACGCCTTCGACCAAATCGATGCTGCGGGCCTTGAAGCCATCTGCGCCGATCTGCTCACACTCGCCTAACTAGCGCATTTTCAACAAAAGTGGAGTCCGGTTTTGTGTCCGAAAATGCGCTCATTCAATAATTTAGACCGCTTTCAGACGGAAAACCGCTTCACACTTTTCCTGAAAGCGGTCTAGTTTTCGTTCGCCGGCGCAGGCAGCGTGCCGCGTTGCTCAATGGGCGGCGCCAACTTTTCCGGAGCGCCTACGTCAGCCGCGGGCGCCGATCGCGACGCCGCTTCGCTGGCCGGAGGCGGCGGACGCGCCACAGCGAACGCCGACAAACCCGGCACGCGTGTTGCGCCGTCGAGCGCCTGGACGCTGGCGTCTTGAAACGCCGCGCCCACTGGCTCGACCCGCCCGCCGAGGCATTCGCCTAGGAAATGCTCCGCCGCCGCGAAAAAGGAGAGCCGATTCTGCTGACGCAGCAGCAGCGGGCCTTCGTCCGGATAATTGAGGTAGATGAGCGGCACGCGCCGCGCGTTCAGGCTTTGCGCGATTTGGTCGGCCTCCGCGCGCGAAGCGCCGCGATCGCGCCCACCTAGCACCATCAGCAGCGGGCTCTGCATTTGGCCGACGCGGTTCAGAGGCGATTGGTCTCGCAACGCTTGGCGCCCGGCGGCGTTGCTTGGATCGCCGACACGCAGATAAAGCCCATCGCGATACGCGCGCTCATAGGCGGGCATCGCCTCCAGCATTGCGTTGAGGTTGGACGGACCTGCGAATGAAATGCCACAGCGGAAACGCTCCGGACTAAACGCGAGCCCGGACAGCGCCGCGTAGCCGCCAAACGAGGCGCCCATGATAGCGACCCGGTCGGGCGCGGCGATGCCGTTCTCCACCGCCCATTGCACGGCGTCGAGCAAATCTTCCTGCATGCGCCCGCCCCACTCACGGTTGCCTGCATTCTGAAACGCCTTGCCGAAGCCCGACGAGCCGCGGAAATTCACGCTCAGCACCGCATAGCCGCGATTGGCCAGCCATTGGTGCAGCGGATCGTAGCCGTAGGAATCGCGTCCCCCCGGCTCGCCATGGGGCGCTATCACCAGCGGCTGGGGCGTCTCGGGGCGTGCGTCGCCATTGGCGTCGGCGCCAGTCGGCAGTGTCAGATACGAAACCAGCGTCAGCCCGTCGCGTGCTTCGATTTCCACCGGTATCATCGGCTGCAGCGGCGCCTGCTCCAGCGCTGGGCGATGACGGAATAGCAGTGTCAAGCGGCGATCATCGCGGTTGCTGCGATCATACAAGTAAGACCGCGTCGGCGCCGTAGGCGAATCTTCCACAATAATCCAGCGCGCATCATCGACACTGCGCGACGCCACAGAGACCTCGCCCTCCAATTGCAGCTCGAAAAAATCGAGGTCGCCCTGGGCGTCTGGGTCTAGCGCGCGCCAATCGGGGCGAAGATAGTCGGCGGCGTAGGCCTCCGCCGCGCCGGTGCCTGGATTGAGCCAAACTTCGACAACATCGGCGCGCTGGCTTTCGCCCAGTACGGTTTTCACGCCGCTTGCGGCATCGACACGGACCAGCACCGCACGGTCGCGCCCGGTTGAATCCAACATCAGGAAGGAACGCCCATCGGCGTCGAAGCCGATCGGGCGCGAGGCATTCACATCCTCGAACGGTATCGCGAACAGGCTGGCCCAACTTCCATCAGCCGCGCGCGAGAAGATTTCCGTGCCCCCGTCGGCCAGCGCCCGAAGGCCAAGCCGCAAATGGTTGTCGCGATCAACGACGAAGCTGGCGAAGCCGCTGGCGGCGGCGCTGTTGACGTTTCGGTACTGGAGCGCGCGCGCCCCCGTATTGATGTCGATGCGATAGACATCCGCCCAAGCCGCGTCGCGCTGGTACAACGCAACCACGACGCCGCTCGGATCGTTGGGTGAAAGCCCGATGACTTCCGCACGCACGCCCGCGGGCGTCAGCGCTCCGGCCTCGCCGTCACCGGCTGCGGACACCGCATAGAGGCGGTTCGCGCCATCGCCGCGCGCGTCCTGCAGATAGAGCAAGGTGGCGTTGTCGTAAGCCCAGCGATAGTCCCGCACGCCGATGTCTTGGTCGTCGGTCACCGGGCGCGGCTCGTCCATCGCCGCAACCGACACTACCCAGATGTTCGGCGCGCCATTGCGCACCGCGATATAGGCCACCCGATCGCCGCGTGGGGAAAGCTGGGCGTTGTCGCGCACCGCTTCGCCAAACCGATCAGCGCGCGCGAGCAACGGCGCCGGCGGCGCCGCCGGCACGGGCGCTTGCGCGGCCGGGCGCGCGCAAGCGGCCAAGCCGCCCG
>JANNFH010000332.1:0-3095 GCA_031379565.1 Alphaproteobacteria bacterium | reverse complement strand
GATAGGAAGTGGCGCTTGCGGGCTTCACAATCGCGGGGACGCCGGCGAGAAACGTCGGCGCCAGTTTCTCCAGCAAGCCCCAAACCGGGAAGTTGAACGCGTTGATATGAACCGCGACGCCTTGCAGCGAAGTGTAGACGTGCAGGCCCGCGAACGTGCCGGCGCGCGAGAGACCCTCAAGCGCGCCGTCGATCAAGATGCGCTCGTCCGGCAATTCACGCCGGCCCTTTGATTGATACAATGCGAACGTGCCGATGCCGCCATCGATGTCGATCCAAGCATCGGCTTTGGTGGCGCCAGTATTATAGCTCAGCGCGTAGAGTTCCTCCTTGCGCGCGGTCAGCGCGTCGGCCAACGCCTTGAGCAGGCGCGCGCGTTCGTGGAAGGTCATCGCCCGCAGCGCCGGGCCGCCCTGCGCGCGGGCAAACCGCGCCATGGCGGCGAAATCGAGCCCCTGCGAAGAGGTCAGCGCGACCACGTCGCCATTGATGGCCGAGCGCAATTCAGCGAGGCCGCCATCGCCGGCGAGCCAGCGGCCTTCGCAATAATTCTGCAATGTGATCGGTTTCATCTCTCTCTCCGTCATTCCGGACGCGCGGAGAGCGATCCGGAACCCAGGGGCAAATGTCGCGCGCTATGTCCCCTGGATTCCGGGTTCGGCTTCGCCGCCCCGGAATGACGGAGAGAATGAACGCGCAGGTTAGCTACCCGAAAATTTCGCCGGCCGTTTTTCCAGAAACGCGGCGACGCCTTCCTTGTAATCGGCGGTGCGGCCGAGCGCGCTTTGGGTGGCGCGTTCGATGTGAAGGTGGTCTTCGAGCGAACTGGTCCATGCGGCGCGAATGAGTTGCTTCGTCGCCGCAAGCCCCTTGGTCGGCGCGGCGGCGAACCTTGCGGCGAGCGCGTCGGTTTCAGCGGCAAGCTTGTCGTCATCCACGCATTTCCAAATCAAACCCCATTGCTCGGCGCGTTCAGCACTCAAGGGCTCGCCCGTGAGCGCAAGGCCCAGCGCGCGGGCCTGGCCGGCGAGGCGCGGCAACATCCAGGTGCCGCCGCTATCGGGAATGAGGCCAATATTGGCGAAGCTCTGGATGAATTTCGCGCTTCGGGCGGCAATGACGATATCGCAGGCGAGCGCGATATTGGCGCCGGCGCCGGCGGCGACGCCGTTGACGGCGCAGATCACCGGCAGCTCAAGCGAGGTCAGCTTGCGGATCAGCGGATTGTAGCGCTGATCGAGTGACTCGCCGAGATCGACGCCTTCGCCGCCCGGCGACACCGCGCGGTCGGACAAATCCTGCCCGGCGCAAAAGCCGCGCCCCGCGCCAGTGAGCACCAGCACGCGCGCGCCTTCAAGCGCGTGCAGCGCTTGGCCGACCTCCTCATGCATCTGCACAATAAAGCTGTTCAGTCGATCGGGGCGGTTCAGCGTCAGCCTGGCGACGCCGTCCCTTATATCGAATAGAATAGTCTCGAAATTCATGGGCGTGGACTCCCGGCGAACTTATCGCATTGGAGGCGCGTCGCGCCGAGCGTTGGCCTATGATAGAATATTTGGACGGTCAATTGAACGCGAGATGAGATGAACGAAGCGGACGCCTTGGCGCGGCGTGGCAAAAGCGATGCTTTCCCGCGAAGGAACCGGCCCGGCTTGGGGCATTGTCATCGAGGCCGCGCGATTGGGCTATTCCAAGCTGTCGATGAAGTTGCGCGCCGACATGATGAACGGGCACGGGGCCGCCCATGGCGGCATCGTCTTCGCGCTGGCCGACACGGCGTTCGCCTACGCCTGCAATTCGCGTAACGAAACCAGTGTCGGGCATTATGCGTCGATCACCTATCTGGCCTCGGCCCGCGAAGGTGAAACCCTGATCGCCGAGGCAACCGAAACCGCCCGCGCCGGGCGCACGTCGACCTATTATGTTAGCGTGCGGACCAAGGGCGCCGCCCCGGTGGCGGAATTCATGGGAACCTCGCGGACGATTGGCGGCGACTATTTGAAAAGCGCCGATCTGTGAATTGACTGACCGCTTGGGCGGCTTATTCTACGGACGCAAGAGGCGCGCCATGTACACGACGGATCTGAGCAACAAAGCTAGGAAAACATTGGATATATCGCCGCCCGAAGATCCGGTGCGCGCGGCCGCTTTTGAGGCGAGGGTGGCGGCGGACGAATTCATCGAGCCCAAGGATTGGATGCCGGAGGCGTACCGCAAGACGCTGGTGCGGCAAATGTCGCAGCACGCCCATTCGGAAATTGTCGGCATGCTGCCGGAGGGCAATTGGATCGGCCGCGCGCCGAATTTGCGCCGCAAGGCGATCCTGCTCGCCAAGGTGCAGGATGAAGGCGGGCACGGGCTTTACCTCTACGCCGCCGCCGAAACACTGGGCACATCACGCGAGGAGATGATCGAGGCCCTGCATTCGGGGCGCGCCAAATACTCCACTATCTTCAACTACCCAACGCTCACCTGGGCCGATATCGGCGCCATTGGCTGGCTGGTGGACGGCGCGGCGATCATGAACCAAGTGCCGTTGCAGCGGACCTCCTACGGGCCCTACGCGCGGGCGATGGTGCGCATCTGCCAGGAAGAGAGTTTCCACCAGCGCCAGGGCTATGAAATCATGATGGCGATGGCCGGCGGCTCACCCGAGCAGAAGCGGATGGCGCAAGATGCGCTCGACCGCTGGTGGTGGCCGTCGCTGATGATGTTCGGCCCGCCGGACGATAAATCGCCCAACACCGAACAAAGCATGCGCTGGCGTATCAAGCGCGACACCAATGATGAGCTGCGGCAGAAATTTGTCGACATCAGCGTGCCGCAAGCCGAAGCGATCGGCCTCAAAGTGCCGGACCCGGCGCTGCAATGGAACGAGGCGCGCGGCGCCTACGGTTTCGGCGCAATCGATTGGGAAGAATTCTACGCAATCGTGCGCGGCGAAGGCCCGGTTGCCAAGGAACGCATGGCTGCGCGCGTGAAAGCCTGGGAAGACGGCGCCTGGGTGCGCGAAGCGGCGCAAGCCCATGCCGCCAAGCGCGCCGCGGCAAAGTTGGCGGCGGAGTAAGCGAAATCATGTGCAACGATTTCCTCTCC
>JANNFH010000218.1:0-5776 GCA_031379565.1 Alphaproteobacteria bacterium | reverse complement strand
GGGTTCACGGCGTTGGTGGCGGGGGCGGTTGTTTCTGCTTGTCGCGACCTTGGAGCACGTTGCCGAGAATGTTCGCGAGCGGATTTTGCGGCTGTTGCACGGGCTGGGCTGCGGGCGCTGGCGCGTTTGGCGCCGGTGGATTCGCGCCCGATTGCGCGGCCTGCGCGGCCGGTGGTTGCCCGAACAGGCTCGCGCCCAATTGTGTCAACGGGTTGGTTTGATCCTGGCGTCCCATAATTCCGCCGATGCGGGCGCGCAATTCGTTTTGTACAACATCGCCGAGCGCCGGCGCGAAGCTCACGCTCGACCATGGTCCCGACAACCGGAACGGGATGCCCAGCCCCGCCACCGCCGCATTGCCGCCCTGGCCTTGCATCGAATTCACGGCACGCGGGGCGATGCGCATATCGATGCTCTGCCCGCCAATGTCGATCACGCCCTGGCCCTCAAGCCTCACGAACGGGTTGAGCAGGCGCACATTGTCGGTGGCGGCGACGCCGCCCGCGATTTGAAACGTGGCCGACATCTCCGCGAAATCAGTGGCCGCGCCGCCACTTGCTTGCGCCCCGCCCAGCGCCGACTGAATCGTCCGCGCCACTTGCGCCAAATTCATGCCTTTCAATTGCCCGTCGTTGAAATTGAACGCTGCCGTGCCGCGCAAGGAGCGCATGATCGCCGCCTGCGAGGCGCCCTGGCCGATCAGCGAAACCGTCAGCCGGCCACGCCCGGCGATCTTGTCGAAGCCGACCGCGTCACGCAGCAGCGGCTCAGCCTGGATGTTCTGGGCATTGAGCTCCACCGCGATCCGCGGCGTCGGCCCGCTGCCATCGGCGATCAGGCGGGCCGTGCCGCCGCCGCTATAGAGTGAGATGCGCGACAGGCGCGCATCGGCGGCGCCGCCCGCGATATGCAACGCCATCTGCACGTCGGCGAAGGAGAGGCGCGGGAAGCGCAGCGCGCCAAAGTTCAAATCGAGGTTGGCGTCAATGGCGCGCAAGCCGGTGAGGTCAAGCGTGTCATTGGTCCAAGCCGTGCTGGTTGCGACCCCAGCTTCCGCGCCAGCCGCCGGCGCTGGAAGATAGGGATTGAGGTCGACATTTGGAGCTGTCAGCGCGCCAGTTACCAGCATCCGCCCGTTTTCTTGCGTCGTTAGCGTCAGCGCGCCCCGCGCTTGAATGTCGTCTAGGCTCAAGACCGCGTCGGTGAGCCGGGTTTTCTGGCCCAAACGCGCCATTTGCGCGCCGATACGGTAGGCGCCAAAGCCGCCGCCTTCGGCCATCGGTGAACCCATCCACGCCGAGAGCTGTCGCAAGCTCGCGCCGTTGGCGGTGAGCCGGCCATCGAGCCCGCCGGTCGCTGCGTTGAAGGCGCCGTCGAAAGTGGCGGCGAGCGGGTTGGACGTGATTTCCGCCGTCAACGGCGTCTCGCCCTGTTCGAGCACGGCGCGCGGATTGGCGATGATCGACGTTACGCTGAGCCTTTGCCCGCGATACTCGAATTGCGAATCGAGCTGCGCCGGTTGATCCAAGGAATCGAGCCGCAGGCTTCCTTCCACACTGGAAAGAACCATGGGCGGCTGGCCGTCGCCGCCATCAAAGGAAATTGAGCTGTCCGTCAGCCGCACTTCGTCCAGCCGCAAGTCTCCGATCGAGCTGGCGCTTTCGTTTTCCCCGGTCGGAAACGTCCAATTGGCCGCGCCATCGGGCTTGGCCACGAGCTGCAAGTCGACGCCGTCGAAAATCAGCCGCTTGATCTCTACGTTGCCGCGCAACAGGGGCATCACCGCCACGGCAAAGACGATGCGATCGGCGGCCAGGAAGGGCGTGTCAGCGGCAAAGCCCTCCGGATTGGAGAGGCTGGCCTCCCGTGCCGAGAACCCGAGCGCCGGCCAGAACGTCAGATTGACGTCGCCGCCAATAGTGAGATCGCGGCCCGTCGCCGCCTCGATGCGGCGCTCGGCCTCGGCCAGCGCCCATGTTTTGGGGAAGAAGGAGGTGAGCAAGCCGCCCGCGAGCACAACCAGCCCGACCAATGCCGCCAAGCCGATGAGAATACGCTTCACCGTGTCCGCCCTCCGCCTCGCCGTAGGCTACAATTAGGCGAGCCGTGCGGCGAAATCGAGCCGCTGGCATGGGGGCGTCGCTTTGCCGCCACGCCAAGCTGGTCTAAGTCCAGCCGCGATGAGCGGCTTTTTTCCTAACTTGTTCGCGGAAATGGGCGCGCGCCGTAAGCGGCTGCGCGAGGCATTCGGCGATCGCGGTCAGGCGATGGTGGAATTCCTGGTCCTCGCCGGATTGTTGATCGGGTCGGCTGGCCTTTATGTGCGGCCCTGGATGCCGGCGGCGGCGCCGTGGGGCTTCGCGCTGCCGCTCTTGTTTTTGCTGGGTTATGTCGTGATCGAGGCACGCCGGCAGTGGGCGCTGCGCGCCAGCGGTGACAGCGATAAAATCAAGAGCACCCATGATTGGGCGACATTTCTTTGGTCGTTGGCCTGCGCCTTGGCGGGGGCGGCGGCGTTTGTGCTCGCGTGGAGCGCCGAACCTCCACCGGTCGCCGAGCCCGAGGGATGGCGCCCGCCTGCCGGCGCCATCGATTCCACGATCGAGCAGATGGCCCCCTGAGGCGGGCCCCTTGCGCAGTTTTATTGAAAAGCGCCGATTTCCTGCCTTGATCTTCCCTAAACATCTCGTCATCCGCACCCGAGCAGCATCAGCACACTGAGGAGGGACGTTTCCAGTTGGCGCAAAATTCGTTCGCAGGCCTAATCCCAAGAGGATCGCTAGGCCTGAAACTGCTGCTCGTTTGCCTGCTGGTTCTGGCCATGGGCATTCCGCTGCTGACGGTCGGCGCCTTGGTCGCCGAGCGTGAACTGCGTGCATCGCAAGTCACGACGGAAATCGGTGACCGCGCCGGGGGCGCTCAAGTCGTTGGCGGGCCGATGTTGCTGGTCCCGTATCAACGCTTGGTCGAAAGCGTGGACGATCAGGGCCGCACGCAACGGCGCAATGTCACCGGCGCCTATGTCGTGTTCGCGCGCACCGGCTCGGCCAACGCGACTTTGACAGTGCAGGAACGCCGCCGCGGCATCTATCGCGCCGCCACTTATTCAGCGCTGACCGATTTTGAAGCGAGCTTCGACCCCATCGCCGCGCTTGAGGGGGTGGATGCTTCCTATCGCTTCGACTGGACCGGCGCGCGCATCGTCATGTTCGTGCGCGACAGTCGCGCCATCCGCGACGCCGCCGAGCTCCGTTTCTCGGATGGCTCAACCGCAACCTTAGAGCCGATGTCGGACCTCAGCGTCGAGGCCCCGGCCATGAACAGCGCGGCAACCAGCGCTTTTCCTTCGGCTTCCTATAATCCGCGGGGAATCGAAACGATGGGTTTGCAGGCGTTCGCCGCGCCTGCGCCGCTCCGCTCCGCGCCGACGCCGTTCACCGTCGAGACGCGCCTTGTGCTCGGCGGGGCCCAGCGTTTCGCGCTCGCCGCCTTCGCGCAGGACACCACCGCCACCATCCGCGGTGACCGCAGCGACGCCAGCGCCGAAGGCTTCTTCCAAGCGAGCGAAGCGCTCGATCCCAGCTCGGAGGGCTTTGTCGCCGCCTGGCGCGTGCCGTTCGTGGCCCGCGGCATCGAAAAAGCGGCTGATCTCGCGACGTTCAATCTAGGCTCGCCGGCGGGAAGGGATATGGCCGTCAGCTTCGTCGCCTCGGACGATATCTACAAAGGCGTCCAGCGCGCGGTGCGCTATGGCATCATGTTTATCGGCATCGTTTTCCTGGCGACGCTTATTTTCGAAGCCGTCAGCGGCAGGAAGGCCCACCCGGCGCAATATATTCTCGTCGGCTTGGCGCAGTGCGTGTTCTATTTGCTGCTGCTGGCGATCACCGAATTCATCGGCTTCACCCCGGCTTTCCTGCTCGCGGCCTCAGCAACGGTGGCGTTGCTTGGCTATTATGCCGGCGCCTCGTTCAAGTCGCGGGCGGTGGGCGTGCGGGCGCTTTTCGCGCTCGGACTGCTATACGCGGCCATGTATGTACTGATGACGCTGGAAGATTTCGCGCTGTTCGCGGGCTCGATCGTCGCCTTCGTGGTGATCGCCGCGACCATGATCGCCACTCGCCGGATCGATTGGTACGGGCGAGGCGCGGCCCCGGCGGCGACGGAATAAGCTAGCGGGGCTCGCCGCGCTTGACTGGCGCGGCGAGCCTCTCCAGTTTCGCGCCATGGTCGAACTCACGCTGCCGCAGAATTCCAAGGTCCGCCCTGGCAAACGCCACGCCGCGCCGAAGGGCGCCAAGCAAATTCGGACGTTCAAGGTTTATCGCTACGATCCCGACAGCGGCGAGAACCCGCGCTGGGACATTTACGAGCTCGATATGGCCTTAAGTGGGCCGATGGTTCTCGATGCGCTGATCGCGATCAAGAACAACGTCGATTCCACACTCACGTTCCGCCGCTCCTGCCGCGAGGGCGTGTGCGGTTCGTGCGCGATGAACATCTCCGGACGCAACACGCTCGCGTGTACCAAGACGATGGATGAATTGCCGGCTGGCGAAATCACCATCTCGCCGCTGCCCCATCAGCCGGTTCTGAAAGATCTGGTGCCCGATCTTTCCAACTTCATCGCTCAATACCAAGCCATCCAGCCGTGGCTGCAAACCGAAACCGCTGATCCGCAAACCGAGCGGCGCCAAAGCCCCGATGAGCGCGCCAAGCTCGACGGGCTCTACGAATGCATCCTCTGCGCCTGCTGCTCAACCTCGTGCCCGTCCTATTGGTGGAATGGCGATCGCTTCTACGGTCCGGCATCGCTGCTGCAGGCGCAACGCTGGATCGCCGACAGCCGCGACGAGCATCAGAACGAACGCCTCGACGCGCTTGAGGACCCGTTCAAGCTCTACCGCTGCCACACCATCATGAATTGCGCCCAGGTCTGCCCGAAAGGGCTCAACCCCGCCAAAGCCATCGCCGAGGTGAAGCAGGCGATGGTGGCGCGGAAAGTATGATTCGCGCGGCGCTCTTCGCGCCGTTCGCCCAGCTGAATTTTCACGGATCTAAGCCAACTTCAAGCCGCCCAGTTTCACGAACGCCGCGAAATCCTTGTCTCGCGTCAGCAAAGGTACGTCCGCGTCGATGCAGGCTTGTGCGACCAATCCTCGGGGCTCGGGCGAGCTCGGCGCCGCGCTTGCAGAATTTCCTGTTCCGCGGTGTGGCTGGCGTCAATCATGTAAACCCCGGCGGGCGCCGCGCTAATGTCGGCGCTGGCTTGGGCTTGTGCAGTTGAAGCGCCAGCAAGCGCCATCGCTGCGCCGGCTAAGGCGATGGTAAGAAATCGATGGGCCTGAACCATGGATATCCCCTCTGTTGAGTTGACTTCACATGAGCGTCAACGGGGGCCGAATCTAGGCCCGGCAGATGCGGCGCTCTGATACCACATTCACTTTCGCGCGATGGTCAGCTCGTTGGCCCGATGAGGCCTGGGGTCCAATCGTAGAGCGGCCGCGTGCGCCCGTCCTCAAGCCGAACGCCTGTCGGGGCCGAGAGCAAGCCAGGCCGCGAGGGCGCGCCGCTTACGCCAAGCCCGGCAATGCCATGCACATTCACCGGCAGCACTTCGCCCGCATCACTTATCCCATTGCTGTTTTCATCGCGCCACAGCGCCAGGCCGCCGAGCTCAGCCCCGGTCAGCTCGCCGTCGCGATTGTCGTCGAGCGCGCGCAGCGCCTCGAAGCCGTCGCTCCAGAATACGGCCCAAGAACGTTGGCCGATCAAA
>JANNFH010000204.1:0-3436 GCA_031379565.1 Alphaproteobacteria bacterium | reverse complement strand
ATTCAGGGCGGCGCGCTTGAGGGCGAGGCGCATTACGTTCCGTTCGGCCACGTCGCGGACCAATTCATCGTGGCGGCGCGCGAACGCGGCGGGGTGAGTTTGTTCGCGGTCGCGGCAGACGCCGAGGGTGTTGAGATTGTTCCAGCCGTCAGTTTGGATATGACGCGCCCTTTGGCGACGATACGTTTTCGCGGTGTCGATATCTCGTCAGCTCGCCTTGGCGCAGCAGGCGAATGCGAATCCGCGTTGATGCGCGCCCTGACGCTGAGCGGCGCGGTGCTCGCGGCCGAACAGGTCGGCGGGATGCGCCGCACCCTGGCGGAGGTTGTCGCCTACGCGAAGCAGCGGGTTCAGTTCGGCCGCCAGATCGGATCGTTCCAGGCCATGAAGCACCGCATGGCGGATATGAAAGTGCTGTTGGAGGGCGCACGCTCGGCTGCGGCCTGGGCCATCGACGCTGTCCTCGCCGGCGATCCCGGCGCCCTTACCGCCTGCGCCGGCGCGCGCGCCTATTGCTCAGACGCCTATCTGAAAATCGCCGCCGACGGCATTCAATTGCACGGCGGCATCGGTTTCACCTGGGAACACCACGCGCACCTGTTTTTCAAACGGGCGCGCTCCTCCAGCACGCTGCTGGACTCGCCCGAACACCATCGTGAACGCGTCGCCCGCGCGATCGTCGATGCCTCCGATTTAGACCTTTGAGAGAAATGATGATGGCGACTGCCTTCAACTCCCCGCGTGAACTGCTCGGCAAAGAAGGTCTGCACCTTGGCGTCAGCGATTGGATCGTAATCGATCAACCTCGCATCGACGGCTTCGCAAAAGTCACCGAAGACCACCAATGGATTCACGTCGATGCCGAGCGGGCCAAGACCGGCCCGTTCGGCGCCACCGTCGCGCACGGCTATCTCACCGCCAGCCTGGCTGCATGGTTCTTGCCACGAGTGCTGGATTTGCGCGGTTTTAGCATGGGCGTGAATGTGGGGCTTGATCGTTTGCGGTTCATCAGCCCGGTCAAAGTGGGCGCCCGCCTCCGCGCCGCCGGCGAGATCATCAAGGTCGAGGAAATCAAAGGCGCCATTCAGTCGATTGTGCGCCTCATTGTCGAGATTGAAGGCGAGCCCAACCCCGCTTGTGTCATGGATACGATCAGCCGCTATTACATGGAGCCAAATTGATGATCGACTACGCCCACAAAGTCCGCACCGTAGAGGCCTACGTCGCCGCGTTCGACGCCGGAAACGCCAACGCCGCCGCAGATCTCTTCGCCGACGACGCGACGGTGGAAGATCCCATTGGCACGCCGCTCATCAGCGGCATCGAAGCGATCCGCGCCTTTTACGTCAAATCCATGAAGACAGGCGCGAAGTTGCGCCTGGACGGCCCGGTTCGTGGCGCCGACCGCTACGCCGCTTTTGCGTTCACAGTGCTGCTCAACTACCAGGGTGGAGAAAAGCAAATCAGCGTCATCGACACGTTCGCTTTTAACGATGCCGGCAAGGTGACGCAGATGCGCGCCTTCTGGGGGCCGGAAAACATGCAAGGTTTTTGAACAGCGCAAAAGGTCGCACCAGAGGAGAAAAGGCATGGCGAAGCTGTTCGATGGACAGGTGGCGCTGGTCACGGGCGCGGGTGGGGGCATCGGGCGCGCAACGGCGATCAGCTTCGCCCAAGAAGGCGCGCGCGTAGCACTGTGCGATCTCAAAGCCAATTCAACCAACGAGACCGTGGCGATGATAATCGCGCTGGGCGGGGAGGCTTACGGCGAAACGTTCGACATCACCAATTCCGGCGCCGTTGACGCCTTCGTCGATGGCGTTGTCGCGCGCTGGGGTCGGATCGACGCGGCCTTCAACAACGCCGGTATTTCGCTGGAGAACATGACAACGCCCTGGGGCGACCTCGACATGTACGACGCGACCATGAATGTGAACGCGCGCGCCGTCATGGCGTGCATGCGGGCTGAACTGCGCCACATGGCCAAGGCGGGGCGCGGCGCCATCGTCAACACCGCGTCGGTGGCTGGCATGGCGGGCCTCAGCGGTCCTGGCTATTGCGGCAGCAAGCACGCGGTTGTGGGTTTCACGCGTTCGGCGGCCATGGCCTATGCCGCGCAAGGCGTCCGCGTGAACGCCGTGTGTCCCGGCGCCATCGTCACGCCGATGACCGAAGCCGTCGCCACAATTCCCGCTGCCGCGGCGATGATGGCGCAAATGCACCCGATGGGGCGCATGGGCGAGGCGCAGGAAGTCGCTGACGCAGTGATTTTTCTTTGTTCGGCCAAGGCGAGCTTCATCACCGGTCACCCCTTGGCGGTCGATGGCGGCTATCTAGCGCGGTAAAGGGTCAGAGCTTGATGACGCGGCAGCGCGGCGTGGGATGTTCCGCCGCGCCAGTCCAGCGCCATAACATCGTGCCGTGGCTGTGGCCGGCGGTCTCGAGCCAATTGCCGCGGCCAGGATTGCGCGCGGAGACAATGACGGTCACGCCACCATCTGCATCGCGCTTGGCGGAGAAATCGTTCACGTGGATCGTGTGCGACCGATAGTCGAGTGATTCCATCCAGTAATTGTTGAGTTGGAAATTCCAAGCCTGACAGTCGGGGATTGGAGAGACGATTTCCAGCGCCTCATCGGGCCCAAGCTCCCAATAGCCGTGCAAATAATAGATTGCCGGATCGCCGCCGGCGCGCTGAAACATCGTCTGGTCCAAAGTCGCGAGCAGATTTTTCTGCTCTTCGCGAAATTGCTCGGCCCAATTGTAAAACGTGCGCGCCGTGCCGCCGACGAAGCCGATTGAGCGATTTAGCCCGGAGATTAGAGCCTCTGGCGTCAGCGGCACCGGCCGCGCCGGGCCGTCCAGCGTTTCAATCTGAAGCTGGCTCGCGGTTTCGTTGGCGCGGTCACGAAAGGTCTGGCGCACGACGATCAAGCTGGTGTCGTCAGCCATCGGCAACCAATTGACCTTGCCCCTTGGCTCATCTTTGGAGACGATGATATCGAATGTGCCGTCGGCGGTAATCGTCATGTTTTCCACCGCCAGCCCTCCGGTCGAGGCCATGGTGCCGTCGATGGCATAACGATTTGCCTTTGATCCGAAAGTGAGAATCGGCACGGTTCCGCGCGCACCCCAGATGCGATAGCGTCGGGACGACGTGACCGTGGCGTTCAAATAATGATTGTCCGGATTGTCGGCGCCAATTTTTGCAGTCTGGTGCGAGGCTTGATAGAATCCAGGAAAGTCCGGGTCGGACCATTCCAGATTCATTTCCAACGCCACCCGCAAGAGGCGCGTGAGATAGCGAAATCCCTCCGCTTGGTCCAGGGGACTGGCGGCGGCTTGCGCCTGCATCACGATTTCGCCGGCTTTTTCGAGCTCGCGACAGAACGCGCGCCAGGCCTCGCCCGACATCAATTCAGATTCCGCGCCCACC
>JANNFH010000195.1:0-4835 GCA_031379565.1 Alphaproteobacteria bacterium | reverse complement strand
CGGCGTACCGCTGCGCCGACGATGGCGAAGGCAGGGATGTAGCGCGCCAGCTTGAACAAACGAAACAGCCGCAGCGCCCGCAACGCCGCCAGCCAACCGCCATGCAAGTAGGGAAAGAACACCAGCACGATCAGTTCAGGTAAGAACGCCAACACATCAGCGAGAGCGATCGGCTGGGCGAGAAACCGCAACCGCCCCGCCAGCCCCTTGTGCGCCGGGTTTTCGCCTTCGGACCAGAAGCGCAGGCTGAACTCTACCGCGAACAGCACGACGACAGCGCTGTTGACCCATTGCACCAGTGGGCGAACCCACGGCGCGAACGGCGTGTCGGGACGGATCGCCTCGGTTTCGATCGCCAGCGAGGCCAGGCTCACCAGCACCAGCACAATAATAAGGCCGGAGAAGAAATTGACGCCGCCGGGTTCGTCCGGCTCGAGCCAGTCGTGGACATAGGCCTTTAGCGTGGCGTGCTTGCGCTTGATTAGAGGCATCGGCCCCCTCCTCCCGCGCCTAGTAGAGTGCGCCGGGGCCGGCGGACAAGCCGGTTCAGCCCGGTGTAGAAAACTTCAGGCCGGCAACGCCTGCAATGATCAACGCGATGCAGCCTAGCCGGACCGGCGCAGCGCTTTCCTGGAACAAGATCATGCCGGCGATGGCCGCGCCAGCGGCGCCAATGCCGGTCCAGACCGCATAGGCCGTGCCGATGGGCAGCGTCCTAGTGGCGAGGCCGAGCAGAGCCATGGAGACCGAGAGCATGAAGATCGTCAGCATCGCGGGGACAATTTTCGTGAACCCCTCGGAATATTTGAGCCCGATCACCCAGCCGATTTCAGCCAGACCGGCGAGGAAAAGAATGAGCCATGGGTGCATGGGTTGAGCTCGACGTTTGGGCCTCCCCCTCCCCGCGAGGGGAGGGGGCAGGGGGTGGGGTGATGTGAGACGTAAGTTAGGTTCGCGCGCAACACACGATGTCAAGATTTGCAGGCGCGGCGCTTCACCCCGCCCCCTGCCCCCACCCCGCAAGCGGGAGGGGGTTCCTCGCGCTTTAATTCCGCAGCGCGCCGCCAGTGGCTTTCATCACGGCGCTTACGATTTTCGCGCTGGCCGCTTCGATCTCGGCATCGGTCAGTGTTTTTTCCCGCGGTTGCAGCGTGATTTCGATGGCTAGACTCTTCTTGCCCGCCGCCATGCGTTCACCGCGGTAGACATCGAACAAATTCACATCGACGATCAGCGCTTTGTCGGCGCCATAGGCGGCTTTGACCAGATCGGCCGCGGTGACACCATCGTCGACGACAAACGCGAAGTCGCGCGTTAGCGGCATCTGGTCGAGCTTTTCCAGCGGCGCCTTAGCGCGGCCGCCCTTCGCTCGCGGCATGGGCAACGCATCGACGAAGATTTCGAATGCGAACGCCGGCGCTTCAACATCGAGGATAGTCAGCGTTCGAGGATGGATTTCGCCGAAGATAGCCATGGTTTTGGCGCCTAGGCGCAGCGCGCCGGCCTTACCGGGGCGCCAATGCGGGGGAGCGTCGGCGCTGGTTTGAAGCGAGGCGACCGGCGCGCCGGTGGCTTCGAGTACGTTCAAGCAATCGCGCTTGATGTCGAATATGTCGGGAAGATGCGCGGCGCGCCAATGGCGCGGCGGGCGAGCAAGCCAGATTGCAGCGATGGTCCGCTGCTGGCCAGCCTCCGAATCGTCCAGATAGATCGGGCCCGCTTCGAACAAGCGCGCATCGTCGAAGCCGCGATTGGCGTTTCGCTGGGCGGCGATGAGCAGGTTCGGCAGCGCGGAGGGCCGCATGCAATCGAGATCAGCGGAGATCGGGTTGGCGAGCATGAGCCGCCCGCCGCCGCCGCCAAACGCTGCGGCATGCGTACGCGCGCAAAAGCTCCACGTCACCGCTTCGAGATAGCCGAGCGAGGCGGCTGCGCGGCGCCCCACGCGAAGACGGCTTTCCCCGACGCTGGCCGGCTGGGCGCGATAGCTCTTGGCGCGGGGCGGCTCATTGGCCGGCATTTTGTCGAAGCCTTCAACGCGGGCGATTTCCTCGACCAGATCGGCCGGACCTTCGACGTCGCGCCGCCAAGATGGGGGCTCGACGATCAACTTCTTCGAGCCCTTCCCTTCGGCGCTGGTTTCAAAGCCCAGGTCTTTGAGGATCGCACGCGCGCGCGTCGGCTTTACCTCGATGCCGGCGAGCGAGCGGACGCGGTCTGGGTCGAACATGATTGGCTTTGGCGGCGCGGGCGCTTCGCCGGAGACCATGATCTCGCTGGGCTCGCCGCCGCAGAGGTCTAGGATCATCCGGGTGGCGAGTTCGAGGCCCGGCACAACGAAGGCGGGATCGACGCCGCGGGCGAAGCGATATTGCGCGTCGGAGACGATGCCGGTGGCGCGGCCGGTTTCGTGCGTCAAGATCGGATCGAAATAAGCGCATTCAAGCAGCACATCTGTCGTGCTTTCGCTACAACCGGTCTCCTCGCCGCCGATCACACCGCCGAGGCCGAGCACGCGCGAATCGTCGGCGATCACGCACATGGCAGGCGTGACGTCATAGACGTTGCCGTCGAGCGCTTTGAAGTTTTCGCCGACGTTGCCCATGCGGGCGCGGACGGCGCCTTTGAGCTTGGACGCGTCGTAGACGTGCGTGGGGCGAGCGCGGTCATAGGTAATGAAATTGGTGATATCGACGAGCGCGCTCCGCGGACGCAGGCCGATGGCGCGTAGACGCTGCTGCAGCCACGCTGGCGAGGGACCGTTCTTCACGCCGCGAATGAGGCGCGCGCTGAACATCGGGCACGCGGCGGGCGCCGCGGTGGCGACCTGCACGGGCGAGGGATAACGGCCCGGGACCGGCATGATCGGCTTGGCCGTGAATTTACCTAGGCCGGCGGCCGCGAGATCGCGGGCTATTCCTTGCACGCCGAGCCAGTCGGGGCGATTGGGCGTGACTTCGAAATCAATCACGGGGTCGGCGAGATACAACGCCTCGGCGAGTGGCGCGCCGACCTTGAGGCCGGGATCGAGTTCGAGAATACCGTCCGCATCGGCGTCGAGTTCAAGCTCGGCGCCCGAGCAAAGCATGCCGTTCGAAACGACGCCGCGCACCGGCTTGGCTTCCAGCGTAATGCCGGAGCCTGGGATATGTGCGCCGATCGGCGCGTAGACCGTGACTAGGCCCGCGCGCGCGTTGGGCGCGCCGCAGACGATTTCCTTCGGCCCGTCGCGCGTTTCGACCTGGCAGACTTGCAGCTTGTCGGCGTTCGGGTGCTTCGCCGCGCTGATGACGCGCGCGACGGAAAATTGAGCGAACTTGGCCGACGCATCTTCGACGTGCTCGACTTCGAGGCCGGTCATGGTCATGCGCTCGACCAAAACGTCGATGCCGGCGTCGGTTTGGAGATGGTCTTTCAGCCAGGAGAGCGTGAATTTCATTGTTCACGCTCCAACGAAACACAACACTCCTCCGTCATTCCGGGGCTCGCGAAGCGAGAACCCGGAATCCAGAGGATCATAGAGCGCAGAATGTCGCTCCTGGGTTCCGGATCGCGCTCCGCGCGTCCGGAATGACGGAGGGTGGTGGCGGCGCGCATCAACCTACCCCCTGCGCCAGGCCGGCCAGCAGATACGGGCTGAACCCGTAATGCTTCAGCCAGCGCGTGTCGGCGTCGAAGAAGGCGCGTAAATCCGGCATGCCGTATTTGAGCATAGCGAGGCGATCGACGCCCATGCCGAAAGCGTAGCCTTGATATTTTTCGGGGTCGATGCCGCAATTGCGCAGCACGTTCGGATGCACCATGCCGGAGCCAAGAATTTCCAGCCAATCATCGCCCGTGCCGATTTTGATCTGCCCGCCGCTCCTATCGCAGCGCACGTCCATCTCCGCGCTCGGTTCGGTGAACGGAAAATGGTGCGGGCGGAAGCGCACTTCGACTTCATCGATTTCGAAGAACGCCTTGAACACGCCAATCAAAGTACCCTTGAGGTCGGCCATGGACGTGGTCTCGTCGACGACCAAGCCCTCGATTTGGTGAAACATCGGCGTGTGAGTCGCGTCAGAGTCTTTGCGGAAAGTGCGGCCGGCGCAGATCATGCGGATCGGGGGCTTTTGCCGCAGCATGGTGCGCACCTGCACCGGCGAGGTATGCGTACGCAGCACTTTGCGCGCGCCGGTTTCGTCCGTTGCGTTAAGGAAGAAAGTGTCGTGCATTTCGCGCGCCGGATGCTTCGGCGGGAAATTGAGCGCGGTAAAATTGTTGAAATCGGTCTCGATGTCGGGGCCTTCTTCCAGCGCAAAGCCCATCTCGCCGAATATGTGCGACAGCTCTTCCATCACTTGACTGACGGGATGGATTGCCCCCAGCCGCGGCCGCACCGGCGGCAGCGTCACGTCCACCGCGTCGCGCTTCAACTGCGCTTCGAGCGCGGCTTCCGCGAGCGTCGCCTTGCGGGTGACGAGTGCTTCGCTGATGCGGTCCTTCAAGCCGTTGAGCTTCGGGCCAACATCCTTGCGCTGCTCCGGGCTCATCGTTCCGAGTGTTTTCATCAGTCCGGAAATCGCGCCCTGCTTGCCGAGCGCCTCCACGCGCACGGCTTCGAGCGCGGCTTCATCGCTTGCGGCGGTGATGCGCGCGGCCAGCGTGCGCTCCAATTCGTCGAAATCTTGGGTCAGAGCGTCCATGGTTGCGCCTCTTTTGCTCCCCCGTTTACGGGGGAGCTGTCAGATCGCAAAGCGGGCTGACTGAGGGGGAGCCGCCCCCCCCCCCCCCCGGACGGCCCCCCCCCCCCAAAAAAAGACAGGGAAACCCACCAAAAAAATTAAAAAACCCCC
>JANNFH010000141.1:0-7053 GCA_031379565.1 Alphaproteobacteria bacterium | reverse complement strand
CAAGCTCTACACCGAAGGCTATCACGTGCCCGCCGGTGAGATTTACGCGGCGGTGGAAGCCCCCAAGGGCGAGTTCGGCGTTTATCTGGTCTCCGATGGCAGCAATCGACCGTACCGCGTGAAAATCCGCGCGCCTGGCTTCCCGCACCTGGCGGCGATGGATTATCTCTGCAAAGGCCACATGATCGCTGACGTCAGCGCGATCCTGGGTTCGCTCGATATCGTGTTCGGGGAGATCGACCGGTGAGCGGCGCGCCGATGATGCTTTGGATTGAAGCGCTGGTTGCGCTGGGGATCGCGCTAGCGTTCGTCATCCATGCTTTCTTCGCGTTCAAGCCCGAGCATGTCGAGCATCACCCGCTGCGCGTGCGCATTGGCGCGGCGATCCAGGGGCTGACGATGGGGCTGCTGATTGGCTTTGTCATCGTGCCTTTGCGGATGGGGTATATGGAATTCCGCGGCGTTGATATGCCGGCGGGCGTTTCCTCGGTGTCGTTCTTGCCGGCGCTGATTCTGCTGATCGTCATTCGCCGCGGCGCGCTGCTGAAGGCGCCATACATTTCACGTTACCTGCGCGCCTATCGGCGCGCGGGGCTGCTGAAAGCGCGCGACGACGTGAACAAGGCGCTGGGCAAGCTTGATGAGATTGAAGGGCGGAGGGCGGCGACATGACGCCCGCGGAAATCGTGCAAGCCCAGTTCGACGCCTACAACGCCCAGGACCTTGAGGCGATGCTGGCGATGTATGCGGACGATTGCGTGATCGCCGATTTGAACGGCGCCGTGACGCAGCGGGGCAGGGCCGAAATGCGCGCGCGCTACAGCAAGACGTTTTCGGATTATCCGCAAAACCGCGCCGTGTCGGTCAATCGCATGGCGCTCGGCGGTGTCGTGATCGATCACGAGAAGGGCGAGCGCTCTCCGCAAGGACCGTTTTTTGAGGCGATCTGCATTTACATCGTCAGCAACGGCCTGATCGCCCGCGTAGATTTCATAAGTTGAGACCCTTTCCATGAGCGTACGCCGCCTCGCCCAGCAACAGCCCGCCAGTTTCGCCTTCGCGCCCGCGACGATGGAGCAGGCGCGCTGGTGGCTGGCGAAATATCCGCCCGAGCGCAAGGCGTCGGCGGTTATACCCATCATGTGGCTGGCGCAGAAGCAGGAGGGGTGGGTCAGCGAGCCCGCCATCCGTGCCATCGCCGCGCTGCTCGACATGGCGGTGATCCGGGTTCTGGAAGTAGCGACCTTCTACACGATGTTTCATCTTTCGCCGGTCGGGAAGCACCATTTCCAACTCTGCGGCACGACGCCGTGCATGCTGCGCGGAGCGGAGGACTTGAAAGAAGTGTGCAAGCGCCGCATTGGCGCCCAGCACCAGCCCAACGCCGACCGGATGTTGTCCTGGGAAGAGGTCGAATGCCTAGGCGCCTGCGTCAACGCGCCGGTGATCGCCATTGATGACTATTACCATGAGGATCTCACGCCCGCGGCGCTGGAAGCTCTGCTGGATCACTTGGCGCGCGGCGAGCGGATCACGCCTGGCTCCGCCATCGCCCGGCAAGCCTCCGCGCCCGAGGGCGGCCCGGACGTACTGAAGGAAGCCAGCCTCTACGATGGCTCGCTGGGGCGGAAGATTGTGCTGCCGAACCTGCCGGAGAAGACCAGCGCATGAGTGAAGATGGCCCTCCCGAACTGCCGCGCATCAAGGCGCGGCTGCCGTTTGCGCAGAGCGGGACGAAGCTGGGCGCCGGGGCTCGGCGTGCGGGGTTTGCGATCTATTCGGCGCTGACGTTGGGGTTGATAGGTGTGGCGGCTTATATGGGCGCGGTCGCGGGCCACCCGCTGACAAGCCCTTACGTCGTTGCGCCGGCCATCGGCGCGACCTGGTTTGGCTTGCGCCTGTTCATGACGTTAGCGCCGAAAAGCTGATTCAGAGGCCAGACCATGCTCGCAGACAAAGACCGCATCTTTCTCAACCTTTACGGCGTTCATGGCGCCGGTTTGGAGAACGCAAGGAAACGCGGCGCTTGGAACGGCACCGCCGACATGATCGGCGCGGGGCGCGAGTGGATTATTGGCGAAGTTAAGGCGTCTGGTTTGCGCGGGCGGGGCGGCGCCGGTTTTCCGACCGGCCTTAAATGGTCGTTCATGCCGAAAGAGGTGAAGGAACGGCCGCACTATCTTGTCGTCAACGCCGATGAGAGCGAGCCGGGAACCTGCAAGGACCGCGACATGATGCGCCACGATCCGCATCTGCTGATCGAGGGCTGCTTGGTGGCTTCCTTCGCCATGCGGGCACACGCGGCCTACATTTACGTCCGGGGTGAGTATGTCGCCGAACGCGAAGCGATGGAGAAGGCGATTCTGGAGGCGTACGAAGCCAAGCTGATCGGAAAGAACAACATCCATGGCTGGGAGTTCGACCTCTATATGCACCATGGCGCGGGCGCTTACATTTGCGGCGAGGAAACCGCGCTGCTGGAGAGCCTGGAAGGCAAAAAAGGCCAGCCGCGGCTCAAGCCGCCGTTTCCGGCAAATATCGGCCTCTATGGATGCCCGACGACGGTCAACAACGTTGAGAGCATCGCCGTCGTGCCCACCATCTTGCGCCGGGGCGCGAAATGGTTCGCCGGTTTTGGCCGCGCCAACAATACTGGCACGAAGGTGTTTTGCGTCTCGGGGCACGTCAACCGGCCATGCAACATCGAAGAGGCCATGAGCATTCCGCTGAAAGAGCTGATCGAGACTTATTGCGGCGGCGTGCGCGGGGGCTGGGGCAATCTCAAAGCTGTCATCCCGGGGGGCTCGTCGGTGCGGATGATCCCGGCGCACGAGGCGGAAAGCGCTTTGATGGACTTCGATTCACTATCGGCGCTGAAATCCGGCCTGGGCACCGCGGCGGTGATCGTGATGGATCAATCAACCGATCTTATTCGCGCCATCGCCCGCATCGCCTATTTCTACAAACACGAAAGCTGCGGCCAGTGCACGCCGTGCCGCGAAGGCACCGGGTGGATGTGGCGCACGCTGGAGAAGATGGCGCGCGGCGAGGCCGAACACGCCGACATCGACCGTTTGCTGGATGTCACCACCCAAGTCGAAGGCCACACCATTTGCGCGCTGGGCGATGCGGCGGCCTGGCCGATCCAAGGGCTGATCCGTCACTTCCGCGGCGAGATCGAACAGCGCATCGATCGCTATCGCGCCGCCAAGGGTTTGCATCCGGTGCTGATGCCGGTGGCGGCGGAGTGACTATGAAACACTTCGTCCTGTTCTACGATTACCCCGCCGATTTTCGCGAGCGGCGCGCGCCGCACCGGGCGGCGCACGTTGTTCACGCCAACGCGTCAGCGGCGGGCGATGCGCTGCAACTGGGCGGGGCGTTTGGTGACGATCCGCCGCTGGGCATGTTGCTGTTCAAGGGCGAGGGGCCGGCGGTGGCTGAGGATTTCGCCCGCGCCGACCCTTACGTCGTCAACGGAATTGTTTCCTCCTGGCGGGTGCGCGAATGGGTGACCGTGGTTGGGGCCGGCGCACTGACGAAGCTGTGAGTAACGCGCAAAATCTGGCGTTATTGTTGCGAGCGCTTCGCAGATTGGCTGGGGTCCGGCAGCGTCGGTCCGCCCTCTTGCCGCGACGCAATAAATCGTCCATTCGCAGGCGCGAACGCGGAACCACAGCATGACGAAAATTCTCGTCGACGGCGCCGAAGTCGACGTTCCCCCGGACTATACGCTGCTGCAGGCATGCGAGGCCGCCGGCGCCGAGATTCCGCGCTTTTGCTACCATGAGCGGCTGTCGATCGCTGGCAATTGCCGCATGTGCCTGATCGAAGTGAAGGTCGGCGGGCGTTCCGGGCCGAAACCGGTGGCGTCGTGTGCGCAACAGGTCAAGGACCTGCCGCCGCCGAAGAACGACCAGCTCAACGAACTGCTCACCAAATCACCGGCCGTAATCAAGGCGCGCGAAGGGGTGATGGAGTTTTTGTTGATCAACCACCCGCTCGACTGCCCGATCTGCGACCAGGGCGGGGAGTGCGACTTGCAGGACCAATCGCTGGCCTATGGCCGCGGCGGCTCGCGCTTTGATGAGAACAAGCGGGCGGTCGAAGAGAAATTCAAGGGGCCGCTGGTCAAGACGGTGATGACCCGCTGCATTCAGTGCACGCGCTGCATCCGCTTCGCCACCGAGATAGCTGGCGTGCCGGAGCTGGGCGCCACCGGCCGCGGCGAGGACATGGAAATTACCACCTACCTTGAGGCCGCGCTAACGAGTGAAATGTCGGCTAACATCATCGACCTTTGCCCGGTCGGCGCGCTCACCTCGAAGCCCTACGCCTTCAACGCGCGGCCCTGGGAGTTGACGAAGACCGAAACCATCGACGTGATGGACGCGCTTGGTTCCAATATCCGCGTCGATGCGCGCGGTGACGCGGTGCTGCGCGTGCTGCCGCGCGTGAATGACGAGATCAACGAGGAATGGATTTCCGATAAGACCCGCTATGCGGAAGATGGCTTGAGCCGTCAACGGCTGGACCGGCCCTATATTCGCGAAAACGGCACGCTGCGCGAAGCAAGCTGGGACGAGGCGCTGGCGGCCGCCGCTCACGCGCTCTCCGGCGACCCCAAGAGCATCGGCGCCATCGCCGGCGATCTCGCTTGCGCTGAGAGCATGAAAGCGACGCTCGATCTCCTCGGCGCGCTCGGCTCGCCCAATCTCGATTGCCGGCCCGATGGCGCTGCAATTGGCGGCGGGCCGCGGGCGGGGTATTTGTTCAATTCGACCATCGCTGGCATCGACGAAGCCGATGTAATTTTGCTGGTTGGGACCAATCCGCGCCTCGAAGCGCCGGTGCTGAATGCGCGCATCCGCAAAGCCTGGTTGCGCGGCGTACGCGTGGGGCTTATCGGCGAGGCCGCCGATCTTTCTTACCGCCACGAGCATCTCGGTGAGAACGCCAAAGCACTTGGCGCGCTCGGCGGCTTTGGCGATGCGTTGAAGAATGCCCAACGCCCGATGGCAATCATCGGCGCCGGGGCGCTGACCCGAGACGGGGGCGGCGCCATCCTGCGCGCCATCGGCAAGCTTGGCCTGATGCGCGAAGGCTGGAACGGCTTCAACGTCTTGCACAACGCCGCCGCGCGCGTCGCGGGGCTCGACCTCGGCTTCCTGCCTGGCGCCGGCGGCAAAAGCGCGCGCGACATGCTCAAGGGCGGCATGAAAGCGCTGTTTCTTCTTGGCGTCGATGAAGTCGATTTGCCGAAGCAAGGCACAATTATTTATCTCGGAACGCATGGTGACCGCGGGGCCCACCGCGCCGACATTATCCTGCCGGGCGCGGCCTACACCGAAAAAGACGCGACATGGGTCAATACCGAGGGCCGCGTCCAATACGGCCGCCGCGCCACCTTTCCCAAGGGTGATGCAAAAGAGGACTGGACCATCCTGCGCGCGCTTTCGGCGGTGATCGGCAAGACGCTGCCGTACGATTCCCTGCCGCAACTGCGCGCCAGGATGATCGCCGATCATCCCGTGTTTGGAAACGTTGGTTACGCGCCAGGCGCTGCCGCCAGCGTAGGCTTCGATCCGGCCGCGGTAGGAAGCGATGGACCGCTAGCGGACACAACGCTGACATCGGCGGTCCGTGATTTCTACTTTACGAACCCAATTGCGCGAGCATCCAAAACCATGGCCGAATGCGCGCGTTACAAAGCGGGCGCTGGCATAAGGGTGGCGGCCGAATGAACCTCACCGCCGATTACGTGCCGTTTGTCGTTTGGCCGGTCGAGGTCGAATGGGGACTGATGAAGACGGGGCAGATCCTCGCTATCACCGTCTATCTGCTGCTGACCCTTGCCTTCATCCTGCTGTTCGATCGCAAAGTCTGGGCGGCGGTGCAGATGCGCAAGGGCCCCAACGTCGTCGGGCCTTTTGGTTTGCTGCAGAGCTTCGCCGACTTCTTCAAGTTTGTGTTCAAGGAAATAATTATACCGGCGGGCGCGAACAAGACGGTGTTCATCCTGGCGCCGCTGATCACCTTCGTGCTCGCGTTCGTGGGCTGGGCAGTGGTGCCGTTTGCCAACAATTGGGTGATCGCCGATCTCAATGTCGGCATCCTATATCTGTTCGCGATTTCATCGCTGGGCGTCTACGGCATCATCATGGGTGGCTGGGCATCGAACTCGAAGTACCCGTTCCTGGGCGCGCTTCGCTCTGCCGCGCAGATGGTGAGCTACGAAGTTTCAATTGGCTTCATCATCATCACGGTGCTGCTGTTGGTGGGCTCGCTGAATCTCAGCACCATCGTCAATCACCAGCGCGATGGCATCTGGGCCTGGAACGCCTTCGCCTGGCCGACCATCTTCGTTATGTTTCCGATGCTGGTGATCTTCTTCATTTCAGCCTTGGCGGAAACCAACCGCCCGCCTTTTGATCTGCCGGAAGCGGAAAGCGAACTGGTGGCGGGTTACCAGGTGGAATACAGCTCGACGCCGTATCTGCTGTTCATGATCGGGGAATATCTCAACATCGTGCTGATGTGCGCGATGATCAACATCCTTTTTCTTGGCGGCTGGCACGCGCCGTGGGGGCCGGTCGACGATCCGGTGTTAGGTTTCATTGTGCTCGCCGTAAAAATTTGGGCGACGTTCTTTATGTTCGCGATGGTGAAGGCGATCGTCCCGCGTTACCGCTACGACCAATTGATGCGCCTCGGCTGGAAGATATTCTTACCCACCTCGCTGGTCGCGGTGGCGCTGATCGCGGCTTACATCACGTTCTGGACGCCGGCGGCGGCTGTAATGGCGGGCGGATGATGCGGCCATTCGCCCTCGCCTTGCTTGCGCTGCTCGCCGCCTGCGCCACGCCGCTTCCGCAAATCATTGTGCGGGACGGAGATATTTTCGACGTCCGCTATGACGCGGCGGCGCAAACAATCGACCAGGTGAACGCCATGGCCAACGAACATTGCGCCAACGGCGCGGCAGGTTACGTCAGCCAGGAAACGCGCTTCGATGGCTTCGCCTATCGCACCTATCGTTGCGCGAGGAGATAG
>JANNFH010000117.1:0-3477 GCA_031379565.1 Alphaproteobacteria bacterium | reverse complement strand
CCCGTTGTTGCCCTTCCTCCCCCGCGCGCGGGGGTGGTGGTCTTCGCGAAGCTAAGTTCGGTGGGGGGGAGCGCTGCTCCCTCAGTGACGCGCCGCGCGCGCGACAGCTCCCACCCTCGAGATCGCTCTGCGATCTCGGATTCAATAATCGCCGATCGCGTAGCGGCCGGCGGCAGGGGAGCAAAGAGGTTCGAGCATGAAACCCAACGACGCCCAGCTCGCCGAGCGCTATTACGCCGCCTGGAACGGGCGCAAGCTCGACGCCATTCTCGCGCTCTATGCAGAGGACATCGAATTCTCCTCGCCCTATATCGCTGCGCTCGGCTTCACGCCGGACGGGATTATCCACGGCAAGGCCTTGCTGCGGCTCTATTTTGAGAAAGCGATCGAGCGCGCGCCCGGCCTCAGCTTCACGCCCGAATCCTTGTTCGTCGGCGCACGGGGGCACACGCTCATCTACCGCAACCACCGCGGTGAACGCGCAGCGGAAGTACACGAACTTGATGCGGCGGGGCTCATTATCCGCGCCGACGCCACTTACGAAACCGCCTGAGGCCCCAATGGAAGCTGTCGATCCGTTTGTATTTTACTTGGCGATCTTCGTGCTCGCCGTGTTCGTCGGTTATTACGTGGTCTGGTCGGTCACGCCGGCGCTGCACACGCCGCTCATGGCCGTTACCAACGCCATCTCGTCGGTCATCATCGTCGGCGCGCTGATCGCAGCGGCCACGGGCGCGGGTGCGAATGGGATCGCTACCGGCGCCGGCGCGTTGGCGGTGGCGCTGGCCTCGGTCAATATTTTCGGCGGCTTCCTCGTCACCCAGCGCATGCTGGCGATGTACAAGAGGAAAGAGAAGAAGTGACCAACGCGGAATGGCGCGCTGTCATCGAGGCCTACCTCGACGGCCGTCTGTCGGCGGAGGCGTTCATGCGCCGTTTCATGGATGGCTGGCGCGGCGCGCGCGCGCGCAGCCTCGCTATTCCCGCGGCCATCGAAGAATTACAGGTCGCGGTCGAGGCGTTCGAGGCCGAGGTAACCGACGCCCAAGAAGAGGGCGCGGTCAACGATGATGATCTTCGCCAAGCCGCCGAGCGCGCTTTGTCCAATCTCTCGGAAGCCGCGCCAACCAGCGCGCGCACGTTCGACCGCGAGCGCACGCGCGAAGATATGCGCCGCTTTAGCGTGCAAGTCTCAGGCTGCGCCGGGGCCGGCTGCGTCATCGGTCTGGTTTGGGTCGCGCTCTGTGTGCTGCAAATCTATTTCGTCAGCGAGTTCATCCAGCACAGCACCGATTGGGGCGCCTGGCCGTCCGCAATTGCCGGCTTCGTGCTCGCTTTCATACCGGTGATCGGCAACGTCTTGGCTTTTGCCGGGGCGACGCAAGCGGGCTGGGCCACTTGGCTTGCCGCTATCGTCTTCTTCGCCGCGCCGGCGGCGACATTGATTTCCGGCTGGTCGCGCTGGCGGCGGTTCGGGCGCTAAGGGGCAAGTATGACATTCAATCTCGCCGCACTTTTGTATCTTGTCTCCGGCGTGCTCTTCATCTTGGCGCTGCGCGGGCTCTCCAGCCCCGAAACCAGCCGCCAGGGCAACACCTACGGCATGATCGGCATGGCCATCGCTATCGCCGTGACGCTGGCGTCGGTGCATCTCGACGCCGCGGCGCTTGGGACTATCGCGGCGGCTGTGACCATCGGCGGCGGGGCGGGCGCGTTCATCGCCCGCCAAATCAAAATGACGGCGATGCCCCAGCTTGTCGCGGCGTTCCACTCGCTGGTCGGCCTCGCCGCCGTTTGCGTCGCCGCCGCTACGTTCTACGCGCCGGAAAATTTTCACATCGCGCTGGCTGACGGCGCCATCAAAATGCAGTCGTTAATCGAGCTTTCGCTCGGCACGGCGATCGGCGCGGTGACGTTCACCGGTTCTGTGATCGCGTTCGCGAAGCTCAACGGCAACATGTCGGGCGCGCCGATTATGTTGCCGGCCCGGCACCTCATCAACATCGCGCTCGCACTCGCCATCGTTGCGATGATCGTCCTGATGATCCAGGATGGCGGGCGCACGCCATGGCATTTCTGGGCGCTGGCCGCGCTTTCGCTGTCGATTGGCGTGCTGCTCATCATCCCGATCGGCGGCGCCGATATGCCCGTCGTTGTGTCGATGCTGAATTCTTATTCCGGCTGGGCCGCCGCCGCGCTCGGCTTCACGCTGGAAAATGTCGCGCTGATCATCACCGGCGCCTTGGTCGGTTCATCCGGCGCGATCCTTTCTTACATCATGTGCAAGGCCATGAATCGCAGCTTCATCAGCGTCATCCTTGGCGGCTTCGGCACTGCTGATGGTGGCGCGGCGGCAGGCCACGTCGAAACCCGCCCTGTCAAACAAGGCAGCGCCGACGACGCCGCTTTCATCATGAAGAACGCCAGCAAAGTGATTATCGTGCCCGGCTACGGCATGGCCGTCGCCCAGGCCCAGCACAGCGTGCGCGAGCTCGCCGACATGCTGAAAAAAGAAGGCGTCGAGGTGAAATACGCCATCCACCCGGTCGCCGGGCGCATGCCGGGGCACATGAACGTGCTGCTGGCCGAAGCCAATGTGCCCTACGACGAAGTGTTCGAGCTTGAAGACATCAACAACGAATTCAGCCAATGCGACGTCGCCTACGTCATCGGCGCCAACGACGTCACCAACCCCGTCGCCAAGACTGACCCCAAAAGCCCGATCTACGGCATGCCGATCCTCGACGTGGAACGCGCCAAAACCGTTCTGTTCGTGAAACGCGGCATGGGCAGCGGCTACGCCGGCGTCGAAAACGAGCTGTTCTTTCGCGACAACACCATGATGCTGTTCGGCGATGCCAAGAAGATGACGGATGAGATCGTGAAGGGGCTTTGAGTCTCACCAGGTCTTCTTCAACCGGGTGAGCGCCCGTTGTGACCATTCATGGCCTTGGCGAGCGGCGCTTTGATAAAGCCGCACGGCCTCATCCAGATTTTTCGGCAGGCCGCCCTTGCCGAATTCATACATGTCCCCGAGATACCCGATGCCATTGAGGTTGCCCTGATCGGCGGCGAGTTTGTAGAGCCGCGCGGCTTCGCGCTCGTTCTTGGCGAGCCCGCCCAGCCCTTTCTCGTGCAGGATACCGAGATTGGCTTGTCCACTTGCATTGCCCTGATCGGCGGCGAGTTTGTAGAGCCGCACGGCTTCGCGCTCGTCCTTGACGAGCCCGCCCAGCCCTTGTTGGTGCATGATTCCGAGATTGACTTGCCCGAGCGCATTGCCCTGATCGGCGGCGAGTTTGTAGAGCCGCACCGCTTCGCGCTCGTCCTTGGCGAGCCCGCCCAGCCCTTTCTCGTTCAGGACACCGAGATTGGCTTGCCCGCCTGCATGGCCCTGATCGGCGGCGAGTTGGTAGAGCCGCACAGCTTCGCGCTCGTTCTTGGCGAGTCCGCCCAGCCCTTGCTGGTGCATGAATC
>JANNFH010000116.1:0-1931 GCA_031379565.1 Alphaproteobacteria bacterium | reverse complement strand
CGATGGCCGCCCGATGCTTTGGTTTGGGCGCGATCAGGGCGCCGCGGAGGTCTTGCGTCGGATCGCGTTCGGCGCGGCCAGACGCAATCGCCAACCTGAACACCTTGCCGCAGACACTGCGCATGCGCCGCGCTGTCTCATAACATCCGCGCGCTTCGACCGTGCGCAGCGCGGCGAGCACTTCAGGGGGTGTGATGTCGCCAATGGGCCGATCGCCGATCTGCGGATATGCAAACTCCAAAACCCAGCGCGATTTCTTGAGCGTGGCGTTGGCGCGTCCTTCGCGCTGCATCTTGTCCAGCAATTCTGCAGCGATGACGCGAAAGGTGCAGGCGGTGCGGGCGACCCCGACAATTTTGTCGAGCTTGCGCTGCTGTGCAGGATCGACGCCTGCGCCGATCTGCTTTCGCGCGCCGTCGCGCTTGTCGCGCGCGATGGCTAAGCCGACACTTGGATATACGCCGAGCGCCAGGGTTTTGCGCTTGCCGTTGAAGCGATAATCGAGCCGCCAATAGCGTCCGCCATCCGGCGTGAGCAGCAAATACATCCCGCCGCCGTCGCTCAGCTTCCAAACCCGCTCGCGCGGCTTGCTCTTGCGAATGGCGATATCCGTGAGCGGCAGGTTCGGCTCTCCCAATGTGACGGTATCTGTCCGGCTACAAAGCCGAGGCACCGTCATAGGTACCGTCAAATTTCTGGCATGCAAGCGGACAAACGACGTAAGCAAGCGGACGATGGTCACTCGCCAAGCTTGTTTTATCTCTGTTTTTTGACGTCCCTGGACAAACTTGGATGCCCGTGGACAGTCAGTTGGTGCCGCCTACAGGACTCGAACCTGTGACCCCCTGATTACAAATCAGGTGCTCTACCAGCTGAGCTAAGGCGGCGTGGTTCAGGCTTTTGCCAGCACCGGGCGCTAATCGGAACAAGGATTTTGCAGGGGCAGGCTAAACTTGCGCGGCGCTAGGCCGCGGGCGCATGGGTTGCAAACCAATGCTTGGCCACGCGACCCTGCCGGCAAATGGAGGCTGGACCCATGCGCACCCTCGTCGTTTCTACCTCGCTCGCCCTCGCCCTGGCCTCCTGCGGCCCGTCGCCGTCAACGCCAACGCCGCAATCCGACGCCTCCGAGGCCTCCGCGCCCGCCGCCCAAGCCGAGGACGGGGACGCGTCGGGGATGGACGACGCCGTCGAAGCCCTGCCTGCGCCCTACAATGAAGCCAGTTACGAAGCAGGCCGGCGCGTGTTCGCGCAATGCCGTTCCTGCCACACCATCGAGGCTGGCGGCGCCAACCGCGTGGGCCCGAATTTGCACGGCATCATCGGCCGCGCCAGCGCCAGCGCTGCGGGCTTTAACTATTCCGACGCCCTGCGCGGCGCCAATTTCACTTGGGATTCCGAACACATCGAGCAATGGCTCGCGAACCCGCAATCGTTCTTGCCCGGCAACCGGATGGCGTTTGCAGGCGTGCGCGAGCCGACGCAACGCCGCGATCTCATCGCCTATTTGAGTGTGGAAGGCGCGCGCTAATTCAACGGTCGTCGCTGCCGCGTCTGCGGCGACCCCAGAAGCCGAGCACCAGCGCCGGCTCGGCGGCCTCCCCGTCCACGCGGGCCCGGAGGCCGATTTGAAGTCCGCGCCCTTGCGCACCAAAGCGCACGGCGGTCATTTGCAGCTTGAGCGATGCATCGCCGCGACTCGGCTCGTCGTAAAACACCTGGGCAAGGCCAAGCCAGCGCCCGGCTGGCCGGTAGCCAAGGGTGAGCTCGACGCGCTCGCCGCCGCAACCCCCACTGGAAGCACGCTCGGCGGCCTCTAGATTGGCGAAGCTGCGAGGCCCCAGCGCCATCCCGCCCAGCCATCGCAGCTCCGCGCCAGCTTCCGCGCACCCGGCTGCGGGGTCAGAATACCAGATCGCGCTGCCCTGCAG
>JANNFH010000093.1:0-9734 GCA_031379565.1 Alphaproteobacteria bacterium | reverse complement strand
CTCTGGGGGCCCGCGGCCCTGGCTTACCTCTGGGAATTAGCTGACATCACCGATCAATTTGACGGCTTCATTCCCACCGCGACGCTGATCGGGCTTTACGTGGGCTGGCGCAGCGGCATGCTGATGAGCAAGGCTAAACCTGATTCCCGACCACCTGAGGTGATTTCATGACCAAGATGCTCGCTGTGATGGCCGTCCTCGCACTTTCGGCCTGCGCCGCAAGCGGCGGCGGCGCTTCTGGCCGCACCGATTGGAGCTGCGCCAACGGGCGCGCCTTCTCGCTCCGCTACAACGCCGCCGGCGCCGCGGAAGTGTTCGCCGGCGGGCAAACCTACACCTTGGCGCCCTCAGGCTCGAACTACAGCAACGGCCAAGTCATCTATTCTCCGCAAGGCGGCGGCGCCTCGCTGACCGGCGCCTTCGGCGGCCCTTACGAAAATTGCCGCCGCGGGTGATGCGCGGTTTTTTCGGCATCGGCGCGGAAGATATCTCCAAGCCCATGAATCTGGGCGCGCTGATGCGCACCGCACACGCGTTTGGCGCGAGCTTTTTCTTCACGCTGAACGCCGCGCCGAAAGTGCGCGAAGCTTATCATAGCGACACTTCGCGCAGCTTTGGGCATCTGCCGTATTACCCTTATGAAAACGTCGATGCGCTGCGCCTGCCGAAGGGCTGCGTGCTGGTCGGCGTCGAACTCACCGACGACGCCATCGAGCTGCCGCGCTTCCAGCATCCGAGTGCGGCGGCCTATGTGTTTGGCCGCGAGCGCGGCTCGCTTTCGCCGCAAGTGCAAGCGCTCTGCGCGCACATGGTGCGCATCCCGACCAAATTCGCGCTCAATGTCGGGGTCGCCGGCGCGCTGGTGATGTACGACCGCCTGCTCGCCCACGGCAGCTACCCGGCCCGCCCGATCATGCCGGGCGGGCCGAAGCTGGAGATGAGCGAAGCGCCGAAGCACAAGCGCTAGGCTTTCGCCGGCGCCTGACCTTGCTTCCGCACCGGCCATTCGGCGAAGGCAAACCAGATGAACAGCACCAGGCAAATGATCGGGCCGATGATCGGAATGATGCCGGCCAAGAACACCAGCGACAAAGCTCCCGAAAAGCCGGCCTTCGAGAAAATCTTCCACCAGCAGAAAATCGAAAACACGAGGACGGCGAGGCCCACAATCGCAATGACCGCGAAATACGGCCCGAACATCGCCGTCATGTTGGCCAGATCGGCGCCGCCCGGCATTGCGCTGGGGTCGAAAGTGGTTGTTTCGTCTGGTTTCATGCCGGCCTCCCTGGATTGGCGAAGCGGGAAGCTAGAGCCAGCCCCGCACCAGGGCAAGCGACCCGCTTTTTGCCGTTTCGCCCCTTGAAGCGCGGCGGCGCGCCTTCATAACAGCGCAGTGGCCAAGCCCCTTCCCTCCCCAAAACTGTCTTTGGTCGGCCTGACGCGCCAGGAATTGGCGGCAAAGCTCATCGCCGTTGGCGTCGAAGCGGGCAAAGCGCGCATGCGCGCCGAGCAATTGTGGCGCTGGATCTACCACCAAGGCGCGACCGAGTTCGCGGCTATGACCAATGTCGCCAAGGAGCTGCGCGCGCTGCTCGCCGAGCATTACACTTTGGCCCGCCCCGAAATCGTCAGCGAACAAATCTCCAACGACGGCACGCGCAAATGGCTGATCCGGCTTTCACCCGGCGCGGAAGCGGAATGCGTGTTTATCCCTGATGTCGGCCGCGCCGGCGCGCTGTGCGTCTCCTCCCAAGTCGGCTGCACGCTCAATTGCACGTTCTGCCACACCGGCACGCAAAAACTCGTCCGTAATCTTAGCGCCGCCGAGATCGTCGCCCAAGTGATGATCGCCCGCGACGCGCTCGGCGAATGGCCGACCGCGAACGAAAACCGCGCCCTCACCAACATCGTCTTCATGGGCATGGGCGAGCCGCTCTACAATCTCGACAACGTCGATAAAGCCATCGAGATCATCGCCGACGGCGACGGCATCTCGATCTCGCGCCGTCGCATCACCGTCAGCACCGCCGGCGTCGCCCCGAAAATCCCCGAACTGGGCGAGCGCACCGGGGCCATGCTCGCCATTTCCCTGCACGCCACCAACGATGAATTGCGCAATCAGCTGGTGCCGCTGAACAAGAAATACAATCTCGAAGCCTTGCTTGCGGCCATCCGCGACTATCCCTCGCTCAGCAACGCCAAGCGGGTGACGTTCGAATACGTGATGCTCAAAGGCGTCAATGACACTTTGCCGGAAGCGCGCTCCTTGGTGAAATTGCTCGCCGGCGTGCCGGCGAAAATCAACCTCATCCCGTTCAATCCCTGGCCCGGCACAGCCTACGAATGCTCGGATTGGGAAACCATCGAGAAATTCGCCGAAGTGCTCAACCGCGCCGGCTATTCCTCCCCCATCCGCACCCCGCGCGGCCGCGACATCCTCGCCGCCTGCGGTCAGCTCCGCAGCGAAAGCGTGAAACTCCGCGCCACCGCACGCGCGCAAGCTGAAGCGTGACGCCCGTGATCGGCGCCGTCCCAACGCTCACCGCGCCCGGCTTGGTGCTCCGCCCGCTCGAAATCGCCGATGCCGAAGCGCTCCACGCCGCGCACGGCGACCCGGCAGCGCATCAATATTGGTCGGGCGAGGCGCATGCCAGCGTCGCGCAGACCGCGCGCTTCACGCAAGCAACCTTGGACGTTCCCGGCGCGCGCGCCTGGGCCATCACCGAAGCCGGCGGCGAAGCGCTCGGCCGCATCGCGCTCTTCTCGGTGCGCGAGGGCGTCGGCGAACTCGGAATCATTCTGCGGCGTGAAGCCCAAGGCCGCGGCCTCGCCGCAAAAGCTGTCGAACGTGTAGTCTCTTACGCCTTCACCACGCTCGGCCTCCACCGCCTCGCCGCCGACATCGACCCCGATAATTCCGCGTCCCTCAACCTCTTCCTCCGCAACGGCTTCCAGCGTGAAGGCCTGCTGCGCGCAAACTGGAAAACGCATTTGGGGCTAAGGGACAGCGTGATTTTGGGGAAGCTCAGTGGCGGGGCTTGAGCCCAAAAGGACACATGTTGCGGCGACCCGTTTGAACTCACACGCGATTCACAAGCCTTCGCGTTAATGAGTCATGTGCGGATCGGCGCCGCTCGCGAGCATCAGATGATGAGGCTGGTGGTGCGCGCCATCCGACATCATTCCGATCAGTCCGAGCGCATGAATCCGCGCCACGTCACCCGGCTGCTTCGCCATGGCCGTCACGACAGCGCCATCGGGCGCGTCTTGGACGCTCATGGTCCAGTGCTCTGCGTCTCCCATCGCCCGCACATGTGAGACCACCATGTTGCGTATCGCTTCTCGGGTGCGTCCATCGCCGGAGACGTAATAGCGTTCGCCGCCGGGGATGGGTTCAGCGCGGATAGCAGCGTGCAGCGTCACCTCATCCATGTCGATCAGGTGTTGGCGCCGTCGCTCAATGTTAACCCGCGACCAATCGGTGTCGGGAGCGGCGCCCAGGCGCCTGACGACTTCTTGGATTGCGGCGAACGCGGCCTGACCAGACTCCTGCAAAGGCGTGGCGGAATTGGAGTGCTGATGCTGGTGCTCTTGCGCGAAGGCTGCACCTGCTGCACTCGCCACAAGGGCGAAGGCCAATACAATCGACTTCATATTCTGCTCCTTGGTCGCCGCGAACTTGCCGTCGGGCGCCGGTCAGCGCCATGATCACGATCATGATGGAGAAGATTTTCCACGACCTCGACGGAACTAGGGTGCTTTCGCTGGTTAAGGGTGAAACCCTCTTCCGTAGAGGCGCGCCGACGCATGCAATCTATCAAGTTCGCCGCGGCAGGGTGGCGATGGTCCGCCAATTGGCGGACGGCGCGCTCGTCACAATTCTCACTGCCGGGCCAAGCGAGAGTTTCGCCGAAGCCGCGATGTTCACCGAACGCTACCATTGTGACGCCGTAGCATGCACGGATTGTGAGTTGCTCTTTATCCCCACCCTGGCCATCCGCGAGATGCTTGAGCGCGCGCCCGAACGGGCGATCATGCTGGCGTCCTTCTTTGCAGGACAAGTGCGCGACTTGCGCCAACGCGTCGAGTTACTGCGGATCAAGCGGGCGCCCGATCGTTTGCTCACTTGGCTACGCAGCCAAGCGAGGGGCGATCCACCGACCGTTACGCCAAGCGAAGCGTGGGCTAGCACCGCAAGTGAGATCGGCTTGACGCCCGAGGCACTCTATCGCGCCCTGCGAAAACTTGAACACGCGGGCGTAATCGTGCGAACGGCGCGCCGCGTTATTTTGACCTCGGTCGAATTCACGCCGGCCTGAACTTGTGGGCGCTTGCATGCCTGAGCGGCTCCGCGGTGGGTGATCCACACGGCGATTTGGACGAAGCCCACCGAATTCTGATGCGCCTTTGCCCGAGCAATGCCTTTTTGGACCCAAGAGCGGCCTCGGCCCCAAGCGCCCCTATCCCCCACCCCGCACCCCAAAATCCCTTACCTCCCAACCCCACGCGCAAAATCAATCCAACCCCGCCGCGCCGCGCGCATACTTTCCTCATGCGCATTGCCGCCCCATTCAGACCTGACCTTGCCCCGTTCGAAGCCTTCACCGCTTCGTTGCGGGTTTGGCTTGTCGGTCTGGTCGTCTGGCTCGCCGACCTCGAAGCGCGGGCAAAATCGCCGGCGCTCCGCGCCATCGTGCGCGCCTGGCTGAACACCTGCGCGCCGCTTATCCGCGCCGATCTGCGCCAAACCGCGCACGAGCTGCGCTACATTCTCTTCATTCAAGCCTTCGCGCGCGTGCGTCTGCCCCAGCGCCGGCGCGGCGCGCGCCGTCCGATTGGCGCGCCCGCGGGCTTCGCCCGCCAGGGCGTGCGCGGCGGCGTGCGCCGGCTCACCGGCGGCGCCCTTAGCGGCTTGAACGAAGGCGCGCTGCTCGATCGCGCGCGGCGCCTCAAGTCAATCCTCGACAATCCCGAGCCGATCATCGCCGCCATCGTCAGGCGCCTGCTGCGCCTGGTGCGCCGCTTCCGCACCGCCAGCCTGATTGCCATCGCCCCGCCGCGCGTGCGCTGCTTGAGCGCCGCCGCATCCGCGCCCGCGCTCGCCGACACCTCGTAACAACACCCACGCGCCCGCACCCAAACCACGCCGAATCGCTCCGCGATTCCGGCGGCGCCGTCGTTTGTGTTTTGCACCCCCTCCCCTCAAGCGGGAGCCGGTTACGTTCCGCCATCGCAACGCAAACCCGCGCCCGACTCATGCTAACGCTCGCCCCATGCAACCTATCGCCCAAGCTACCGCAATCGTTCTCGCCGGCGCCTCGCTCGGCTGGATTGCTTTGTTCTCTTTCGTGCTGTCGCCGGTGGCGTTCCAGCAATTCGACGCCGGCCGCGCCGAGCGCATGGTCAAGCACGTCATGAACGCCGGCCACGGCATTCTTGGCCTGATCGCGATTGCGTCAGCCATCGCCGCTCTGATGGCGGGCGCGGTGGGCGGCGCGCTGGTCGCGGCGGTCGCTGGGCTGTTTGCGTTCATGTGCCGCTTCGCGCTGGCGCCGCGTGACGACAAGCCAATCAAGGGCCATCGCGTGCTAAAGACCGCACGCATCGTCGCGTCCGGCCTCACCGCCTTCATCATGCCGATATTGCTCGCCTCGATCGTGCTGACGCTGCTCGGGATCTAGGCCGCCGCGGCCTTCTTCGGTTTCGCCGGCGCTTTACCCGCATCCTTCGCGCGTTCGATCCAATCGGCGACGTCGTCCTCGGTCGGCGCTGGCGCGTTGCCCCAAGCACGCGCGCCTTCTTCCGACAAGCCCCAATTCGACACCGCTTCGGTGAGATCGATGGCGTCGCATTGGGCCAGCTCGGCGCTATTGCGCACGCCGCACGCCACCAATGCCTGCGCTTCGCGCGAACGCAACAGGGGCACCGTGCACGCGAGAATCGCTTGCGCTTGCCAATCGCGGATTACCTGTGCCGAGATGTGCCGCGTCCGAAGCTGCTGTTGGCCAGTCTCAGGCGAAAGCGCGATCAGGTCCGCGACCGTGCGCACGCCGAGCGCTTCGAGGCGCCGCGCGGTTTTCGGCCCGATCGACGGCGCCTCGATCACCGGCGCTTCGCCGCCCAACGTATCGGGGACGATGGCCAATTTTTCCTTCTTTGGCTCGGCGGTGCTTGCGGCGGGCAATGGCGCTGAAGCGGGACGCGCTGGTTTCGGCGCGGGCGCCGGAAGCTGTTTGGCCACCGGTTGCGGCGCTGGCGCGATTTTCACAGCCGCGGGCGGAGCGGCTAGCTTTTTCTTCGTGGCCGGCAGCACTTTCGCCGCCGCCTTCGCGCCGGTTTCGCGCGGCCATTTGGCGTCGAGCGAAGAGAGCGGCGTCTTCAACACTTCGGCCGCATAAAGCGCCCGCACGACTTTGTCGTCTTCGCCAAGCGTGGTCCGCACTTTGCCGGTGCGGCGGAATTCCTCGTATTGGGCCGCCACTTCACGGCGCGATTTTTCATCGTCGATCAGCTTCAGCACCGCCTGGATCGGCATTTCCAGGGTCAGGAAAAAAGCTTGCAACGCATCGCCGACATAAGGCGGCTTCACTGCCGCTTCCGCGAATGCTCTATCGAGAATGCGCGCCAGGCCGATGGCGGCGTGGCCAATCAAGCCGGCGATGATCTCCCGCAATTCCTGGTCGAGCCCGGCGGGAGGATCCTTCGCGCCGACCTCGAAATCGTAATGCTCAATCAGTGTTTCGTAGTGCGGATTGGAGGCCTTGGCCCCCTCGCGCACCATTTGCGCCAGCCACTTATCCCCGCCCGGCGCGGTGATGTTAGGATAGCCTCCGCGCTGTTCGAGGATTTTTTGGAAGGTTCCGTACGATTTGGAAAAACTCCATTCCACCGCTCGGTGGATGATGCCTTCTTCCTCGGTCTGGTGGGTGTGGAAGGGCTGAATCGGATCGACGTAATAATGACTCATCACTCCGGCCGACCATGCCGCCTGCGGCCAATCCTTCTTCTCCAGCGCCCGCAAGGTGCGGCGATACCATTCCTCGCAGGCTTCCACTGCCCCACCCCAATCGTTGTCGCGCACATGCAGGACGTGGTTCTTGAAATCCTTGAACACCTCGTCCGGGGCCTTGGCGCCGTCGAGATATTCCTTGTGATAGTGCAGCAGCAGATTGCGCCAACCCTCGGCCTGCGGCGATTGCAGATGGCGCAGCGCGTCCAGCGCCAAGCGGTGATGGTTGGAGCGGCATCTGCTGGCAAAGACAACCGCGTACAACAACGACATGGGAGCGCCTGCCTCACTGATAAACTAGAGGTTAATTGCTGAGCGCGAATCCGTTACCGAGGGGTTAATTCAGGCGGCTTGAGCAGCGCCGCCGCGCATCAAATCCCAATCGTCACACAGAATCCGCACCAGCCGCTCCTGGCGGGCTTCGATAACATCGAATGTCCATTCCTGAATGGAGGCGATGTCGCGGGTCACCGCATGAACAGGCGCGCCCTTTGTGTTGAAATAGACACCCCGCTTGAAGTCAAAATCCTTGTTGCCGGCGCGTATATTTTGTTCGCGCTTGAGCAGCACCAGATTGCCCAGCCAATTGCAGATTTCGCGGCGCAAGTTCGCGTCCGGGAAACGTTCGTTCCACCATTGCCCGCCCTTCTCGGGCAGAACGTGCTCGACGCCGGCGTCGTAATCGATGTCCAGCACGCTGCCCCCGGGCATTGCCGCCTCGAGCCGCAGCATCAGCAGGCGGCGGGGCTTGGCGTGCTTGCCGGAGCGGTTCAGCCGATCGATGAATTTCATGTGCTCGGTCGGATTGAGTTCAAGCGCGCCCTTCGGCCCATAAAGCGCCTTGTCATCGCCAACACCGCGCATCGCCCGCGTGAACCGCTCTTCGTAACCGCGCTTTTCGACCACCGCAAACTCTCGAGCGAAGGTGAACCGATCGAGCGCCTGGAAGAACCGCCGCGCCCGCTCGGGCTGGCCGCTGTGTTCGGTCAAGAAAGCGATCGCCGTCGGCGCCCAATCCCAACGCACCCAATTGCGGTTGACCTGCTTCATCATCTTGATGCGGCGGTTCACGTCCGCGCTGGCCGCGCCGCAATTGACGTCCTCATTGAAAATGTCGCTGAGCGCTTGCCCGAAGCGCGGCAGCTGCTCAAACAGGAACGTGCGCACCCCGCCCCTTTCCTCTACGGCGGTGCGGAAAGCGACGAGGTCGCCAGGCGACACCAAGTGCGCCCCGGTGAGCAGGAACGGCGTCCAATTAAGCAGCACGCCGAAGCGCTCGCGGCCCAACATATCCTCCAATTCTTCCCATTTGTGCGCCGCCTCCTCGGCGTCCTCGGGGCGGAGCTTGGAGTTTTCCAACAGATCGCACTTGAAATTGTCGGCGGCGGACAATTCGAGCCCGGTTTCGTTGACGGTGTTGTAGACGGTGGCGGCGCAGCCGCGCTCATCGGCATCGACGACATTGAAGGTGGCGCAACGCACGACGAAGCTCATGAACGCATCCAGTTCCCGGTCGCCTGTTTCATCCAATTCATCGGCGATGGTGCGTGCGGCGGCGCACATCAGATCCTTGGAATCGATGCCGGTTTCATCGAGCCCAGCCATCGTCGCCATATGGCCGGTTTCCTGCACATAGCCTCGGTAGAAACCGACATCTTCTTTCCGCAGCAACAAGCGCGGCTGATCGCCCTGCATGATCAGGCCCTGATAGTGCTTGGCGCGATGCGGCAAGCGATCGCGAACATAAGCAATGATCATGGTCAAGGTGGCGAGACGCTGTTGACCATCGGAGATTTCGAGCTTTCCCTCATTCGATTTCACCAGCACAATCTGGCCGATGAAATAAAAGGTCGCCCGGCGGGTGTAGGCGCGCCACAAATCCTGGATCAAACGGCGCACTTCACGCTCGGTCCAGCTGTAGGGGCGCTGGTAACGCGGCACTTTGAGCACAAACCGGCGCGTCAGCACCGCCGCGAAATTGAGGATTTGCGAGAACAGGCCAAGGGGTGTTTCACCGTATGCCGACGCCATTCTTGCCGCTCCCCGTTTGTCTCAGATGCGCAACGATAGCGGGGGCGTCGAGGTGTGCAATTGATGCGGCGCGCTCGTGCGCGCTTCAGCCGGCGACCGTTTCCAAAACGTCACATTAGGCGGCGTTCATACCACATCGAAAGGTGCAAGCGCAAAATGCGGCGCGCTCGAAATGTGCGCGAATTGCCTGAAACCACGGCCATAAAAGGCGCCGCGCAATGCCCCGATGGAAGCTGCGTCGGTGAAAGCGGCGCGGCCGGCGTGCGCGGCGCCCGCCTCCGGTTGCGCCAAGTCGCGCACCCGCCGCGCAATCGCCGCGCCGGAATCCACCCACAAGCACGCGCGCGGCGCGGCGGCTGCCAATTCCTCAGCCAATAGCGGAAAATGCGTGCAGGACAAAGCAACAACATCGATGGAATCGCCGCCTGGCGCGCCGAACATTTCCGCCATCACGGCCTCAATGCTCGCGTGGTCTGGGATTTGTCCGCGTAGTTTTGCTTCCGCTGCTTCGACGAGCGCGGAGGAGCCAACTCTCACGACGCGTTTGTCGGCGGCGAATTGCGCGATCAAATCGTTGGTGTAGGCGCGCCGCACCGTCGCTGGCGTCGCCAAAAGGCCAATTACACCGGTTTTCGTCGCGGCTGCCGCCGGCTTGATCGGGGGCACCACACCGACGATCGGGAGGCTCGCAATA
>JANNFH010000086.1:0-2096 GCA_031379565.1 Alphaproteobacteria bacterium | reverse complement strand
AACAAGGCCGGAACGAATTTGATCACCCCGCCGAGGGCGCGGTCACGCCGCCGCTTCACGCCAATGAAGATCAGGCTCAGCGCCAAGATCATGATCGAGTAGCCGGTGAATTGCGACGATGCCGCGCCGCCGTGCTCGGAAAACGTGAGCATCGCGAACATCGGCACGGCGACGACCAGACCGGCGGCGATTCCGTAAAGAAAAACAGTGCGGAGCATGACGATCCTTCCTTGCTGGTGACGCCCGCATGCGAAACCGCGCCACGCCGACCAGACAATCGCCCAAAAGGGTGATTCCGCTCAAATCACCCAAATTACTAGGCGATCAGCCCCAATTCGCGGGCGCGCAAGATGGCTTCGGTGCGCCGCGCCGCTTCGAGTTTCTCGTAGAGCCGCGCGATGTGGGTTTTCACCGTGTTGGGCGAAAGTTTGAGTCGGGCGGCGATTTCCTTGTTGGAGCGCCCCGCCGCGAGCAAGCGCAGCACCTCGTATTCACGCTCGGTAATGCCGAGCGAAGCCTGGGCGCGCAGGTTTGGCTCGAAGGCGCTCGCCTGCGGCCGCGGGCGAAAAAGCCGGGCGCCGACCCAGATGCCGAGGCCCAGAAACGCGGTCGCGATCAGGGCGATGTACACCTCGGAGGCGTGGGCGCGCGCCCAGACTTGGTATTCCAGCCATTGCAGCGCAGCCGCGCCCAAGGCCAAAGCCAGCCCGTAGATCAGCACCGTCCTTAGCATCGGGGCGCAGTCTATGGGCAGGGCGGGGACGGCGCTACAAGAGGCGGCGCTAGGAATCGCGCCGCCACCGCGCTAAAACCGGCCCCATGAACAAGCACGATCCCGGCGGACCTGAAGCGGTGGTGCGCTACGACGACAACGAAATCACCATTCTGCGCCAGGGGCTGTTCGTCCGCTGCGCGGTGTCGGGGGCGCGCATTCCGCTGGATGAATTGCGCTATTGGAGCGTCGATCTGCAGGAGGCCTATCGCGGCCCGGACGAGGCGATGCAGCGCTGGAACCAAGCCAAGGCCGAGGGACGAATTTGAGAGCGCTGCTGGCCGCTCTGGCGCTCGCCGCCTGCGCTGCGGCGGAAGCGCCCGCTGCGCCCGCGCCGGCGGCGGTCGAGTCGCCTGCGCCAGCCGCGGAAACAGCGCCGGCCGCGCCGCAGCCCGGTCCGCCGCCGAGCGTCATGGGAATCGCCTGCGCCGGGGCGATGACACAAGGCGGCGTTGGGCTCTGCCGTACTATACCCGGCGCCGCGGTCTACGTTGATGGCGTGGCCAGCGGCCAAGCCGATGCGGGCGGCTGGGCGGTGATTGGATTCAATCGCGAGCACGGCCCCGAGGGGGTCGTGGAGGCGCGGCTCAACGGCGCCCGCGCGACGCAAAGCGTCACCATCGCGCCGCGCACGTTCGACATTCAGCGCGTCGACGGCTTGCCGCAGCAAACCGTCACGCCAAGCGATCCCGAAGTGCTCGCGCGCATCCGCCGTGAAGCGGCGCTGAAAGCGCAAGGCTTCGCCAGCTTCGCCGACATCGAAGGATTTCTAGACGGCTTCATCAATCCGATCGAAGGCGGACGCGTCAGCGGCACGTGGGGCAATCAGCGGGTCTTGAACGGCGTGCCGGCCAGCCCGCATTTCGGCTATGACATCGCCGCCCCCGAAGGCGCGCCGGTGCATGCGCCGGCCGCGGGCGTCGTGACGCTGGCCGAGCCGGACATGCATTATGAAGGCGGGCTGGTGTTCATCGACCACGGTCAGGGCCTCATCACGATGTATCTGCACATGAGCCGGCTCGAGGTCACCGTCGGAGATACGGTTGCGCAAGGCCAAGTGATCGGCGCTGTCGGCTCACGCGGCCGCGCCACCGGCCCGCACCTGTGCTGGCGCATGAAATGGCGCGAACGCCAGCTCGACCCCAGCGTTGCGATCGAAGGCCTAGCGGTAGCGCGCGCGCAGTTGCTGGCGGCGCAGAACTAAGCGAATAACGTCCGCACGCTCGAACGGGTCATCCACCACAGGATTATCAAGACGACCGCGACGCCGAGGCCGCCCGCCAGCGCTTCGCCTTGCAGTGCGCGGATGGCGTCGCCTAAGCCG
>JANNFH010000028.1:0-1909 GCA_031379565.1 Alphaproteobacteria bacterium | reverse complement strand
CGCGGCCGAGCGGATCGGCGCCCGCTACATCGAGCTTCCCTTTCACGGTCACGGCGTGCGCGGCGACAAGACCTGCGGCGCGCCGATGCTGCGGGCCTTTCTCGACAAACCGAACCTCGCGCCGGACAGCTCCTGCACGGGCCACCGCAGCCCACCCATCTTCGTGACGAGCTTGCTTCGCGCCCCGTCCGTCGCTCGCGAGCTCACAAACATCTCGGCTGGACTGGAATTCATGTCGGCCCCGATTGTGTCTTCAATGTTGGCCTTGCTCGCCTTTCTTCTGATCTCCGCAACAATATGGGCGATCGTCGGCATCACCCGCACCCTCCGAAGCGGCACAACCGCACTCGCCGGGTTCTGGACGCGGCCGGGTACGCCGCTCGGTCTTGCGGCTGTGGCCATCGCCACAACGCCTGTCGCTGCCGCTGTGACCCTCGCCGCGTCAGCAGCCTCGACGTCGCCGATCCTTTTGATGATCGGTCTGCCCATCACGAGCATCGCGCTGTTCGCACTTCCCTGGGCCGCCATCGCCTGCCTTGTCTGGGGCACGTGGACGCTCGTCACCGGCACGGACCGCGCCGACCGCCCGACAGTCTATTCCATCCATCTCTGGCTGGTCGTGGCAGCGGCAGCGACCGTGCTCGCGCTCTTCATCCCGTTCGGTTTATTGCTGCCCGAGATCATTTAGGCGCTTTCACGCCGCCGAATGGGTCGGGCGCCGTTTCAAGTCGCGCAAGTCCAACCGTTCGGCTAAAGTCGAAGCCCGCCTAGATCTTAAGATAGTGATGGTCGCGATGTCCCTCCCGCGTGTTGCCCTACTAGTCGCCCTTACCGCGGCGCTCTTGCCGTTCGGACAACACGCTGCATCGGCGGCAAACTCCAAGGACATTGCCCGCGCCAAAAACGTCGCCAAATTCGGAGAGTGTAATCGCTGCGATTTGTCGAATGCCGATCTGCGCAACGGCTTCTATCAATTGGCGAATATGATCGAAGCAAACTTGTCGGGCGCGAAATTCGACGGCTCGAACATGGCCGGCGCCCAACTCAACAATGCGAACATGTCGAACGCCTCGTTCACCTACACGAATTTTTCCGGCGCCCAGCTTCAAGGCGCCGATCTGCGCGGCGCCGACCTTTCGAATGCCTGGCTCAACTGGGCTTGGTTCTCAGGCGCCCAGCTCGAAGGCGCGAACTTCACGGGCGCCAAAATGATCGGCGCCCAGTTGCAAGGCGCCGATCTGTCCGGCGTGATCGGACTAACCGAGATTCAATTGCGCAACGCCTGCGGCGACTCGGCAACCCGCTTGCCACCCGGCATCACCGCACCGCGCTGCCCGTTCTAACCACCAGCCTCCCCCTTGAGGGGAGGCCAGCGAGAAAAGAGCAAAGCGATTTTCGAGCGAGTGGGGGAAACACCCTCACCCCGCCAATTCTATTTCTTCGGCACCATGCAAAACGCGACAAACTTATTCCCGTCCAGATCGCGAAAATAAGCGCCGTAGAACCCGCTATCCTCGCCGCCGCGAAACCCCGGCGCGCCTTCGTCCTTGCCGCCAAGCGACAAGGCCTTGGCGTGCATCTTCTTCGCCTCTTCTGGCGAGGCGACCGACAGCGCCACCATCGTCCCGTTGCCGACCGTGGCTGCCTTGCCGTCATGGGGCTTGACCGCCAGAACCGACGGACCTTTGCCGACGCTCCAGCCCGTCATCCGTTCGTTGTCCCAGCCGCGCTTGGCGCCGATTTCGCCGAACACCGCGTCGAAGAATTTTTGCGCGCGCGGCAAATCGTTTGTACCCACCATCACATAACCGATCATGTCGTATCCTTAGTCTGAGTTGAGAGGCCGCCCTTCTAGCCTCTGGCGCCGCGGAAGAAAACCGGCGTCTAAACAGCCCGGCCGCTACGGTCG
>JANNFH010000023.1:0-5078 GCA_031379565.1 Alphaproteobacteria bacterium | reverse complement strand
CGCGCCGACTGAGCCGCCTGATCAACGATGTTATCGATCAGTCCCGCATAGACGCGGGGCGCTTGCCGCTGAGCATAGAAGCCCTGAATCTCGCCGACATCCTGGCTGAAGTCGCCGAAATCATGGAACCGCTGGCGCTGGAGAGGGGCAACACACTGGCAGTGACGCTCGATGCGGGTGTGGTCGAGGTCTTGGCCGATCACGCGCGTTTGCGCCAATGTCTGCTCAATCTCGCAACGACCGTTCTCAGCCTCACCAGTCATGGCGGCGTCGCAATCAGGGCGCGGCGGCAAATCCGGGGCGGGGGCGCTGTTGTCGTTCTCGATGTAGCCGGTGCGGGAATTGGCGTCTCCATCGACGATATCGAGCAATTGTTTTCGCCCTTCGCCCAGCCCAAGCTGGCGGACCAGGATCAGCTAGGCGGGGTGGGGCTGGGGCTTGCCATCTCCCGCAAGCTCGCGCGAGCGATGGGCGGCGACGTTGTCGTGCAAGGCGAGAAGGGTGAGGGGCTTGTCTTCAGTCTTTCAGTGCCCGAGGCCTCGGCGCCACGCCTCCGCGATGTGGCGTGAACTGAAGTCGGATCGAACTAGCGCGCCGGCGGCAGCGGAATGAAAGCTGACGTGCGCGCCTTATAGGCTTCATAATCTGGCCTGGTGCGCTGGAGATGCGGCTCCGTGGTCGGCGCGCCGCTGACGCGGGTGAGCAGAAATGTCAGCAATATAGGGCTGGCGAGGCCGAGCGCGCCCAGGCCTGTTTCAGCGGCGACGAGATAGATGCCCCACCAGGCGCACAATTCGCCGAAATAATTCGGGTGGCGCGAATAACGCCAAAGGCCTCGGTCCATCACTCTGCCGGCGTTTGCGGCATCAGCCTTGAACTGAGCGAGCTGTGCGTCGGCGACAGCCTCATAGCCGATGCCAAACAGGGCGATCGCGGTGCCAGCGGCGCCAATCGCGCCAAGGCTTGCCGCCATCGGAATCTGGCCCAACATTACCGGCAGCGCGGCAACAAATTGAAGCAACATTTGCGGCGCGAACACCCAGAGCAGGGAACTGGTCGCGAAGCTCCAGCCATGCTTCTCGCGCGCCATCGCGGCCAACGTCTCATAACGGCGGTCATGGCCGTGCTGGCGCCAACGCCAAAGCAGGTAGAGGCCAAGCCGCCCGCCCCAAAGTGTCGCAAGGCCGAGAAGGACAAGCGCGTGTGGTCCGTGTGCAGGAAGTTGGACGTGCGTCGCCCAGGCCAGCACGACAATTCCGAGCGCCCACCAGCTATCGATGAAACTCGGATCCTTGAGGCGGATGCTTAGCAGCCAAAGCAACACAAACAGGGCCGCCGAGAGCGCGAAATCGACAGCGAGAATGGAAGCGGCGGCGACCATTAGTCGATCTTCTGCAACACACCGCGCAGCGTATCGGCGATCTGGTCAATCTCCGCCTTCTCCACAATTAGCGGCGGCGAAAAGGCGATGATGTCGCCAGTGACGCGGATCAGCACGCCTTGATCGAAGCAGGCGCGGAACGCCTCAAGCCCACGCGCGCCAATCGCGTTGGCGCGCGGTTCAAGCTCAACGCCGCCGATAAGGCCGTAATTGCGGATGTCGATGATGTGGCGCTCACCCTTGAGCTCATGCAGCGCGTTCTCCCAATAGGGCGCAAGCTCCGCCGCGCGCTCGAACAGCCGCTCCTCGCGAAACGTGTCGAGCGTGGCGATGCCGGCGGCGCAGGCGAGGGGGTGGCCGCTGGTGGTATAGCCGTGAAAAAGCTCAATTGGCGTATCGGAATTGGCGAGGATAGTGTCGTAGATCTCGCGCTTTGATGTGACCGCGCCCATCGGTACGGCCGCATTGGTGATTCCCTTGGCCATGGTGATGATGTCGGGGATCACGCCGAAGCGCTGTGACGCGAAGGCGTCACCGACGCGCCCAAAGCCGGTGATGACTTCGTCGAAAATCAGCAGAATATCGTGTTTGGTGCAGAGTTCGCGTAGGCGCTCAAGATAGCCTTGCGGCGGAATCAGCACGCCGGTTGAGCCGGCGACGGGTTCGACGATCACTGCAGCGATAGTGGAGGCGTCGTGCAATTGCACTAGCCGCTCAAGCGCCTCGGCATATTCTACTCCGTGCGCTGGCTGGCCGCGCGAAAAGGCGTTGCGAGTAACGTCATGGGTGTGGGGCAAATGATCGACGCCGCCGAGCATCGGCCCGAAATTCATCCGGTTGCGAGTGATGCCACCCACGGAGATGCCGCCGAAATTGACGCCATGATAGCCGCGCTCGCGCCCGATCAGCCGGAATTTGCCCGGCTTGCCGCGCGCCTTCTGGTAGGCGAGCGCGATCTTCAAGGCGGTGTCGGCGCTTTCCGAGCCTGAATTTGTGAAAGCAATGCGGTCGAGCCCCGCGGGCAGGATCGCGGCCAGGCGGTTGGCGAATTCGAACGCAGCGGGGTGGCCGAGATTGAAACTGGTAGCGTAGTCCAGTTCGGCGGCGGCACGTTGAATGGCTTCGACGATCCGCTTGCGCCCATGACCGGCGTTGCAACACCACAGCCCTGACGTGGCGTCCAGGATCGCCCGGCCATCGGGGGCGTAATAATGCATGCCTTCGGCGCGCACGACCATGCGCGGGTCGGCCTTGAACGCCCGGTTGGGCGTGAACGGCATCCAAAAGGCGTCGAGAGAATTGGCTGTGGACATCGCGCCATTCTGGACCGCCGGCGCCCTCGCCGGCAATCGCCGCGAGCGTGAGCATCGGCGCCCGGCCCCAGGGCAAGCCAAGGCTGCTGAAACCGCAACCGCTGGGATGCGTGGCTCGTATAAGGACGCAAGGAGTTCAGTATGCGCGCGTTTTTGGCCGCCCTGGCGGTTTTGTTCCTGGCGGTTTTGCCCGCTGCAGCCGATCAAGCGGCCTATGATGCGCTGCTTGGGCGTTATGTTCGAGCTAGCGCCGACGGAATTAACCGCGTCGACTACGCGGCTTGGAGCGCCAATGCGGCAGACCGGGCCGCGCTCGACGATTATGTCGGCGAGCTGGAGGGCCAGCGCCCCTCAGGTTTCGCCCGTGAGCGGGCCTTCGCCTTTTGGATCAATCTCTATAACGCCGAGACGCTAAAGGTGGTGCTGGCGCGTTACCCGGTGGCGTCCATTCGCGACATTCGCAGCGAGGGCGTGCTCGATCCGCGCGGCCTCATTGGCCCGTGGCGGACACGTGTAGTCGAGGTCGAGGGCCGCAGGCTCTCGCTGGACGACATCGAAAACACCATCCTGCGCCCGACATTCCGCGACCCGCGTGTTCATTACGCCATCAATTGCGCCTCGATCGGCTGCCCCAATTTGATGGCGCGGGCCTGGCGGGCTGAGACGCTGGAGGCTGCCCTCGAAGCCGCGGCGAGGGCCTATGTGAACCATCCGCGCGGGGTTGCGGTCGCGGCGGATGGCGCGGTGCGGGCGTCGCGCATCTATGATTGGTTCAGCGCCGATTTCGGCGGTTCGGATGGCGCTGTCATCGCGCACCTGCGCCGCTTTGCCGAACCTCCATTGGCCGAGCGCCTGGCCGGCGCCAGCCGCATCGTGGGCTACGATTACGATTGGTCGCTGAACGGAGCTTCGCGTTAGACTTTGGACCGGCGCGCCAGGGGGCTAGTATTTGGCCGCGCCCAGCGCGAAAAAGGGCGCCCGCTCGACAGCCACGGATAATCATGACCGCCATCGGCACTTTGAAGGAAGCGAACGCGTTCCTCGACGCGCATCCTGAAATTCAGTTTTTCGAGATCGTCTATACGGGCCTCTCCGGCGTGCCACGCGGCAAGCGCCTGCGCCGGCATGAGCTGATCCCGCTCTACGAGCAGGGGCGGTTCCTACCGTCCTCGATGCTTGTTACCGACATCACCGGTCAGGATTGCGAGGCCACCGGCTTCATCTGGGAAGAGGGCGACGCTGACCGCGTTGGTCGGCCCATTGCGGGTCGGCTGACAAAGGCGCCGTGGCTCGGCCCGGAATTGGCGCAAGTGCCCGTGTCGGTCTACGAGACCGACGGAACGCCGAACGATCTCGATCCGCGCCATGTCCTGCAAAGCGTGATAGATCGCTTTAAGGCCGATGGCCTGATCCCAGTAGTCGCCTGCGAGCTTGAATTTTATCTGGTTGACCCGAAACGCCAGAACGGACGTTTACAGGTCGCGCCGTTCCCGCTGACGGGCACACGCCCAAGCCAGCACGATCAATATTCGCTGGTTGAGATGGAGGAGGCCTCGCCTTTTCTCCGCGAGCTCTGGGCCTCATGCGACGCCCTGGGGGTGCCGCTCGAAGGCGCGATCAGCGAATACGGGCCGGGCCAACTTGAACTGACATTGAAGCATCATGCCGACGCGCTCCGCGCCGCCGATGATGCGGTGCTGTACAAGCGCGCCTGCAAGGGGGTGGCGCTGCGGCACAAATGCGAAGCGACTTTCATGGCCAAGCCGTTTGCCGATTACGCCGGCTCCGGCATGCACATGCATGTCAGCGTCAACGACGCCAAGGGTAAGAACATCTTCGCGGGCGAAGCGCCCGAGGGCGCGCCTACGTTGCGTCACGCCATCGGCGGCATGAAAGCTCTGATCGGCGATTCCATGGCGATTTTCGCGCCCAACGCCAACTCGTACCGACGCTTCAAAGCCAATTCCTATGCGCCGACGGCTACGGCATGGGGCGTCAACAACCGCACGGTTTCTTTCCGCGTGCCCGCCGGTGCCGCGCACACGCGCCATATCGAGCACCGCGTCGCCGGCGCCGACGCCCATCCGGCGCTGGCGGTCGCGGCGCTTCTTGCTGCGGTGCACCATGGCCTCAGCGGAAAACTTGATCCCGGCCCGCCCGTGGTCGGCGACGGCTATGCCCAGGCCGGCGGCGAGGGCGGCGAAAAGATTCCGGTGAACTGGTTCGCCGCATTAGATCGGTTTGCGCAATCGGAGAGCTTGAAAGACTATCTCGGCGAGCGCTTTGTAAGGACCTATTCCGCGGTAAAGCGGACGGAGCAAGAACGCTTCTATGGCGTCATTACGGATGTTGATTATGATTGGTATCTGCGCGGCGCTTGAAGA
>JANNFH010000426.1:0-23671 GCA_031379565.1 Alphaproteobacteria bacterium | reverse complement strand
CGACCGTTATAGATGGCGTCATAGGCGCGCGCGACGCCATCGAGCGGCCGGAACACGTCCTCCCTGAGAAAGATGTTCTGGTTATGGGTGTGGGCTGAAAGGCCAAGCGCGCGCAGCCGCTCGGTCTCCTCGTCAATGTTGCAGATCCATTCGAAACGGTGGCGAGGATGGGCGGCCATGAAGGGCAAGGCTTCCTGGGCGAGCGCGCGGGCCTCATCGTCGTCGGCAAAACTCCATTTGGCGATAATCAGGAATGTGATCCGGCGGCGTCGGAACAGCGGCGCGAGCACCGAGGCGCTGCCAAAGCGAAAAAGCTGCCCGGTCCAGCCCACGACGATGGGAGGATGATGACTGATTAGGTTTGCGTAATTGCTGCCCACCTTGATGCTGGTAAAGTCTGGCGCCATCGGCGGGCTCCGTCGAAAAATGCCAGCGGCGAGCGGGCCGGAAAAGTCAGCGCCTGATTTGCTCGCCGAGCACGTTGAGCCGATCCTGGATGCGCAATTGCGTCATCCAGATTTCGCCGACCAGCCGGAGCAAGAGCACGACCGCGAGCCCTGCGCCAAGCAGCGAAAGCGCGGTCATCAGGGCGAGGAAAAAGCCGGCGGTGTTCAGCGTAGTCAACACCGCGATCGCGCCCAGCACCGCGAGCAAGCCCACGAACGCCGAGACGATTTGAAAAATGCTGGTGAGCACGCCCGGAGAGAGCGGCTCGTCGAATGAAAATAAGGCACGCATCCCCGCATGCTAGCGCGCGACCGTCCGTGGCTCAACCGAACGCGCTGACGGCGCTGAGCTTTTCGCCCTGGATGCGGGCCAAAGGGGACCGATCAGAGCGATTTCCGAAAAGTGTTACGCGGTTTTCGGACGAGAACCGCTCTAATTATGAGTGTAGACCCGTTTTATCCCGATGGGAGTTGAGTCACTCCAATCGGGAACGGGTCTAGTGACTTAGTCGGTGTCGGATGTCTTCGATTTCTTCTTTGATTTTCAGTTTCTGGCGTTTCATCGCCGAGAGCCGCGCGTTATCCACGGCCGGCCTTTTGGCCTCTTCTTCAATGGTGTGGTCCAGATCCCGATGCCGGGCGTCGAGTTCGCGTAGCCGCTGCTCGATAGCCATGAGGCGCCTCCTCTAGTTTGGCGAGTCTGAGCATGGCGCCAATGCAACGCCCTGTCTCCTTACATCTGTTGCAAAATTAATTTTCTCGTGTTCCGGACAAAAGGCGGCGTCGAACGCGCAGCCCGCGCGGGGCGAAATCGCACTGCTTTACAGCGCCCCCGAGGCGTGGCTTACGTTGCGCCAGCGGCCAGTTCAGCGCCGCGGCGGACACCCATGGCCGACGGTGACAGCGCCGATTTCGAGTTTGATATCAATGACACGCCGGCGCGGCGTGCGCTCAAGGCGCGGCTTGGCGAACTGCGCGAGGAGCATCGCGCGCTCGACAGCGCGATCACGGCGTTGCAGGAGCAGGCCAAGGGAGACGCCTTGCAGCTCGCCCGGCTGAAAAAGCGAAAGCTGGTGCTGAAGGACCAAATCCAATGGATCGAAGACCGCCTGACGCCGGACATCATCGCCTGAGCGGACGGCGCCTATGTTTGGCCGGCGCAACCCTGATGGCGGCGCTCCCCGGCGTCGCCGCCGCCCAAGAAAGCGAAGCGACGCAACAGCGCGGCGTGTTCTCGCTGGTGGTGGAAAACGACAGCCTCGCCACCGGCGACGACCGCAATTACACTTCTGGAATCAAGCTCGCCTACGTGTCACCGGCCGAGCGCGTGCCTGATTGGCTACAAGGCGCGGGCGGCTTCACCCGCGCCCTCTCGGGCTCGGAGCCGGATTTCTGGGGCGCGGCAATCGGCCAATCGATCTTCACGCCACAAGACATCAACACCGTTCCCGCCCCGGCGAGCCAGCACCCCTACGCCGGCTGGCTCTACATGCAGATCATGGTGGCGGCGGAGGATGACAGCCCTTCGCCCAATTATCTCGACACCTACGAAATCGAGTTCGGCATCGTCGGCCCCTCGGCATTGGGCGAAGAAGCCCAAAGCGGCATCCATCAATTCTTGGGCGCGCCTGAGCCACTTGGTTGGGACAGCCAATTGCACGACGAGTTCGCGTTCGCCGCTTCCTTCGATCGGCGCTGGCGCGCATGGCGGGGCTTCATCAACGTGCCGGGCGGGCTCGAAGCGGATTTGACGCCGGACGCCGGCATCACAATTGGGACCTTGCGCACCGAGGCGCGGGCCGGCCTCACCGCGCGCATCGGTTGGCGCATCGATAACGATTACGGCCCGCCCCGGGTGCGCCCTTCCTTGGCGGGCGTCGAGCATTTCCGCGGCGGGCCGTTGTCATGGAGCTTTTTCGCCGGCGTGCAGGGGCGCGCGGTGGCGCGCAATCTCTTTCTCGACGGCAACACTTTCGCCGACAGCGCCTCGGTGGATCGCCGCCCCTTGGTGGGCGATTTCCAAGCCGGGTTCGCGCTCTCAGGCGGCGCCTGGCGGATGGCGTACACCTACGTGGTGCGCACCGAGGAATTCGAAACTCAGGGCGCGCGCCAGGAATTCGGCGCGCTGGCGCTCAGCGTCAGGCTTTAGCGCTCAGGAGCGAGCAACCATGAACGCTGCCCCTGGGGATCAAGCACGATGATGGCGTTGCGCAATGCGCCCATGCCGACGATCACTTCGGTGGCGCCATCAACAAACCTGATCTCCGGGTTTTCCACTGTCAGCGCGCCGATCCGCACATTTCCGTTTAAGCGCGCGAGGAACGCCGGCCGCGATATTCCGACCATTCGTTGCGGCGGTCCGGCCTCTAACGGTCCAGACAGCGCCACGCCCTCCGCCATCGCGAGCGGAACGCTAAGCGTGCCCGCAGAACCTGTATCGAGGATGGCGATGAGCGGCGCGGCGCCGGGAAGCGTTATTTGCACGCCTGGCGTACGCCGCATCTGGCCGTGGGTAGTTTCACCGACATAGGGCTGGCCCGCTTCGTCCGGGATGTTTTCATCGGTTCGCGGCAGCACGTGCGCAGCGCTTGCAGCGAAATCGAAACGCACCACGCGGCCGGAGAACACCGACGGCGATATAATCGCATCGACGCCTTCAAGCGGCAGCGGAATGTCGAGCGCCACCGCAAGCGCGGAGTCAAAGTGCGCACCGCCCAGGGAAGCCAATTGCAGCGTCGTACGGAATCCCTGCACCGGAGCGCCTGAAGGCCCGTGCGCGGCGGCGGCGCCTTGGTTCGGCAAGCCGAGCCGCTGAGCGTATTCCAGTTTCAGCACACTCGCCGCCGCGCCAGTGTCGAAAATCGCCGTGACCGGCGCAGCGTTGCCGATGACCAATTGCGCCGTGGGGCGCGGGCCGGTGAGATCAAGCGGAATAGTCGCCGGCGGGTCGTCGCCGCGCGCACTGACATTGCAGGCGGTAGCGGCGAGCAGCGCGCCCGCCGCCAACAGGCCGAAAGTAAGCCTAAACATCACGTCCCCTATTCCTTAGCCGGCGCCGCGAGCATCGCCGCCGCAGCGACGAACACCCAAGCCATTTGAACAATTGTCACCAGCAAGGCGCCGTGCTGCGCTTCGAGCGTCATGAGACCGGAGAAGGCGAACGCCAATATGCCGAGGCCGATGACGAGCCCGAGCAAGCGCGCAATCCAATCCAGGATTGCCCGCGCTGGCCAGGCCATCGCCCAGAGCACCATCGCCGCCGCGAACATGGCGACATGGATGGTGGCGAAGGCGCGGTTGAGCCAGACGGTGTAGTTCGCCAGGGGCTGCAACGAATGGGGATCGACCGGGCCAGGTGCTTGGCCGGCGCCGTGAGCCGCCGCCATGATGGCGGGGATGACGAAGCCGCTCATGGTGGCGGCCATGCTAACAAGCACCGCGGCGAGCAGAAAGAAACAAAACGCGATCTGGGCCAGCGGGCGTTCGCCCATTTGCCGTGTCAGCCGCCAAAAGCCGAACAGCATCAGCGCCTGGCTAACGAAAGCGGCGCCGTGGACGATATTGTTCAAATCCATGGCGCCGAGAATGGGTGGGCTGGCGCCATGCATCGGGTGGACCGCCATCAGCGCGATAGCCAACGCCGCCGCCAAAATCAGCGCCCATGCGCCTGCCACGTCCCGTTTCATGGTTTCCCCTTGTTTGAAATGCAGCTGCAACAAACCAGGGTAAGATGGCGCGTGGGCGGCGTCGCCTGGAGTTGCCAGACACGAGGGGCGTCCATGTCCATTTCCGAAGCGCCAAACGGCATTGACCGGCGCGCCTGGCGCACACGCCAATTGCTGGCGCAGGCGCTGATTGAGCTCGGCGGCGAACGTGGTATCGATGGAATCGAAGTCGGCGAGCTTGCCGAGGCTGCGGGAATCGGGCGCTCCACCTTCTACATGCACTACGCCAACAAGGAGGATTTCCTCATCGCCTCCTTCGTCAATCTGATCGCCATGGCGGAGGCGGCGCTGGCGGCCAAATATCCCGATCGCGCCGACCTTGCGCCGTCGGGCCCGTTGTTCAACCACGTTTACGAAGCCAGCGGTTTCGCACGCGAGATCGCCCGCTCGGAAGTGTTTCCGCGCCAGATGGCGGCCGGCGAAGCAAAAGTGCGCGCGATCGTGGAGGCCAATCTTAAACGCCTCAAGCCCGACTGGACGCTGCAGCGACGCCGCGAAAGCGCAGTCTATGTTGCCGCGGGCTTCATCGGCTTGCTGCGCTGGTGGATGGAGACAGGCGTGAAGCAAACGCCGCAACGCATGCAGGAAGTGTTCGCGCGCCTAACCCTGCGGACGCTGGAGGACGGCTAGCGGGCCGTTCCTCGGTCTGAGCATTTCCCGGTCCGCCTCGCCAAATCTATAATCCTGGGAAATGCTCTAGCGAAACATCGGTTGCGTCGCGCGAACGCCAATCGTGAAGCCGCGATCCTCGCCCGGGAAATAGCGATCATTGCCGAAGGCGAAATCGGCGCGCTCGGCGTAATCGGTGTTGGTGAGATTCCGCACCGCCGCGAACAGCGAGACATCGTCGCTCAACTTCCAATCAGCGCGCAGATTGAGCAACTCATGGCCCGGATACGTCCGTGTGTTTTCCGCATTGGTGAAATAGCGCCCCATGTGCGCCCATTCCAATTCCACCTCGACGCGCTCGGCAGGCCGCCACAACGCCCGCGCATTCCAAATCCAACGCGGCGCGGAATCAACATCAGCGCCAGGTAAAATTGTTTCCCCGGCGCGCGCCGAGGGGTCGGCGAAACGATAGGTGTGGCGCGCATAGGTGACCCAACCCGACAGCGTCAGCGCATCGCCCACGGGAACATCGCCAGAAAGTTCGATGCCCTCATGGCGCGTGCGTCCATTCGTAACCGTAAACCCATCGGCATTGCGGAACGAAGTATCGCGCTTGTCCATGTGATACAGCGCTAGCGCGATCTGCGCCGGCCCGAGCTCGCCCCGCCAGCCCAGCTCGGCGGAATCGATCGTCTCCAGCTCCTGCGCGCCAGGCATCTGCTGAATCTGCAACGAATAGAGATCGGTGATTTGCGGCGGTCGCGCGCCGCGCGCGAAGTTGAGATAGAGGGCGTGGGCAGGCGCTGGGCGCCACACCAATCCCAGTTTTGGCGTCACCGCGCTGAATTCATCCTCGCGATCACCAGCGCGGCGGAAACGACCGACATCGCCATCCGGCGCGCGATTGTCGTAGTCATAATGCACGCGCTCGCCGCGCAAGCCGGCGGTGAGGCTCCAATCCTCGGCGAAACGCCAGCGCGCCTGCGCGAACGACGCCAGAGCGCGCATATCGACGACGTAATCGTAATGCAGCCCTTGGACGTAGCCATTCGGCTGCGTCTCCCGCACCTGAAACTCGCGCAGCCGCCCTTCGCCAATATCGCCATCGGCGCCGAAGATGAGCGACAAATCTTCACGCGGCTCCCAATAGAGCGTGCTTTGCACCCCGCCACCGGTTTGCCCTGATGTTTCCAGCGCCCGCGATGGAAAAAAGGAGAGCAGCAAATCCGCGTCAATCCAACGCGCATATGGCGTCACCCGCAGCTCCATATTGCCAAGTTGGCGCGACAGCGTCGCCCGCGCCCGCGCCAAGCGCTGGTCGCGAAAAGCCTCCGGCGCCGCGTTGGCGCGCGCCAGCGTGCTTGAATCGTAGGCATTGGCGCCTTCGACGAAGGCTGCGGTTTCCTGGTTCAGGTTCTGAAACACTAACCGCGATTCCAGATTCCAAGCCCCGAGATACCCGTCCCATCCGAGCAGCGCCTGTTGCTGGTCCACTGATGCGTCATCCCGCCAGCCATCCTCGTGCATCACCGACACGCCGGCAAACCCCAGATGGGGATTATCCACCGCGCCTTCGCGCGTGCCCAGCGCAAGCGTCGCCGCCCCCTGCGCGCGCCCGAACGAGCCTGCGCTCACCTGCAAGTGCCCGCGCTCGTCGTGCACGCCCGGCGGCGTGGTGATCACATTGACAATGCCATGAACCGCGTTTGAGCCGTAAAGCGCGCTGCCTGGCCCGCGCACCACTTCCACCGCAGCAGCAAAATCCAGGCTGGTTTCGAACAGATCATTGACGTTGCCAAAGCCCGGCGCGCGGATCGGCACGCCATCTTCCAGCACCAGAAACGAACCCGCGCTCTGCCCGCCGGTCAGCACTGGCGAGCGGATTGCCGGCAGATTCTCCACCCCGTTGTTGCGGTGAATAGCGACACCGGGCAGCCGGTTCAGCGCTTCTGACGCGACCTGCGGGTCCACACGCGCCAGTTCATCCGCGCCAAGCCGCGCGGTGTTGCCGGCCAGCGTCTCGATGCTTTGCGGACGGCGTTCGCCGGTGACTACAATGTCCTGCGCCATCGCCGGGCCGGCGAGCGTGATCCAAATCAACGGGGCGAAGCGCATGCGCACACCTTGAAGCGCAGCGGGTAAAAGAAAAGCGCATTCGTCGATAACCGCACGGCGCTGATCGTTAATTGTTACGCGCGGAGCATAAACCGTACCGCCTCGACCAGCTTGCCCCGCGCCGCTTCCACCTGCAGCGTTTTGCGCGCTTCGTTCCAAGCGTCACGGTCGGCGCCGGCCTGATCGGAAACTTGCGCGCCCAATTTCAGATTCTTCAGCGTGACGACGCCCTTGGCCCGCTCATCGCCGCCTTGAATCACAGCAACCGGCGCGCCGCGTTTGTCGGCGTATTTCAGTTGCGCCTTCATGCCGCCGCCGCCGAGATAGGCTTCCGCGCGTATCCCGCCCGCGCGCAATTCGCTCGCCATGGCGAGCGAGTCCGCTACGCGCGCTTGGTCCATCACCAGCACCACGACTGGGCCATCCGCTTCGAGCGCTGCGCTCTGCGCCGCCAGCGCCGCCGCCAAGCGCGACACGCCAATGGAAAAGCCTGTCGCTGGAATTTTCTCGCCGCGGAATCGCGCGACCAGATCGTCATAGCGCCCGCCGCCGCCGACCGAGCCCAGGCTCGCGCCCTCTCCGCCGATCAACTGCGCCTCGAACACCGCGCCGGTGTAATATTCAAGCCCGCGGACGATGGTGGGATCGAAAGCCCACCGGCCGGCTCCAACGCCCAGCGCTATCAACGACGAACGGATTGCCGACAGGTCGTTGAGCGCCTCCGCCCCAGCAGCTGTGTCGCCGAGCAGATCACTCCAGTGTCTGATGACTTCCCCATTGTCGGGGTAGCCGCGAAAGCCTTCGCCAAGAATGGTGTTTGGCATTGGCCTCTCATGTATTCCGTCGGGAATTTCGCCTTCGTCCGGCTCGCTGCTCCACACCTGTAGCGCCGCAATATCCAAAAAATCGAGCATCGCTTCGACTTGCGAATCGTTGAGGCCGGCACCTCTTGTGAAGTCCCCGCTCTCATCCTTCCGGCCACCGCCGAGAAGCGCCGCAACACCCTCCGTGCCGAGGCGGTCAAATTTGTCCACCGCGCGAAGAACAACGAGGCGCGTCGAGAAAGCACCAACCGGAACGCCAAGCTTCTCCAGCATCGCGTCGAGCAATTTCCGGGTCGACACCTTCAGACAGTATTTGCCTTGCTTAACCCCCGCCGCTTCCAGCGCGGCGCAGGCCATGGCGATCATCTCCGCGTCCGCCGCAGGGCTAGCACTCCCTACCGTATCGGCGTCGCATTGCCAGAATTCGCGGAACCTTCCCGGTCCCGGCTTTTCGTTGCGCCACACCGGCCCTGCCGCCCAGCGGCGGTAGGGTTTCGGCAGCGCGTCGAAATTCTCGGCCACGAAGCGCGCCAGCGGCGCGGTTAAATCGTACCGGAGCGCCAGCCATTGCTCGTCGTCGTCGGTGAAGGCGAACACGCCCTCGTTGGGCCGGTCCTGGTCGGGCAGGAATTTACCCAAAGCATCGGCGTATTCGAACGCCGGCGTCTCCAGCGGCTCGAAGCCCCAAGCTTCGTAAACGGCGGCGATCTTGGCGATGAGCGCGCGCTCAGCCGCCAGGCCCGGCCCGCGCCGGTCATGGAGCCCGCGCGCGCGGCGGGGTTTCGGACGGGGGGCGGGAGCGTCTGTGGGCATATCCCATGCGCTAACCCAAGGGGCGCCGCGCTGCAACAAGCGCCCGGCGCCGCCTTTGCACCCCGCCCCCTCACCTCAAAGGGGAAGGCGCCATTTCATGCTCACCTGTCTCGCAATGGCTCTTGGCATTGTTTCGCTCGGGGACATCCCCTCTCTCGCCACCGAAGTGGAAACCGAGGCAAGGGCGCTATCGGTCCAGACCGAGATGAGCCCTGACTTCCTGGCTCAACTGACCGACTTCTCTGGCGACGCCATGCAGCTGTCGGATTCGCTCCGCGCCGCCGGGGTAACCCAGGACCTGCCTTGCATTTTCCGCGGCATTTCCGAGGACGCCCGCGAGCGCGCCGGCGACTTTCAGAGCGCCGCCACCCAAGCTGCCCGCGCGGAGGCTTTCGCCGGCCTGCACGCTTTGCTTGACGACGCCATTCTGCTCGCCCCGATGGCCGCCGGCGCCGCCGCCGACGCTGTTGTCTCGGCGAACCAATAGCCGGACCGCGGGCCTTCAGGCCCGCTCTCGCCTTGCTTCCAGTGCGCGTCTGAAGACGCGCGGCCCAACCCAACACCACCTTGGACCGCGGGCCTTCAAGCCCGCTCTTGCTTCGCTCTCCACCGCGCCCCCGCTGATGAAAACGGCCAAGCCTCCGGGTTCTCGGACAAGCGTGCCGCCACCGGATTGGCCTCCACATAAAAAATGGTCGCGGCCAATTGGTCGTCGTTGCGCATAAATCGGTCGAAATAATCCGGCGCCCACAATCGCCCGGAGCGTCCTGCAAGACGATTGATCTTGGCGGCGCTAAACGCCTTCCAGCTTTTGACAATAGTGCCCAGAGAAGTCAGCGGCTGCATCACCACGTGCACGTGATTGGGCATCACACACCACGCATGCACGACGTAGCGCGCACGGTCGAACCACAGGATCGTATCAACGACAATTTGCGCGGCCTCTGGATCAGCTAGGACCGACGCGCCTGCGCCGGCATCGAGCGCGGCGTCGATGCCCTTCAATTGTTCGGCTTTGCCCAGCAACGACAACGCCTGGACAACAGAAGCCGGCAAACTGTCAGCCAAGCGGAAAACCACGTGCTGCACGAGCTCAGCCGCGTCGCAATGCGGGAGATAGCCTCTGCTGTGCCAGCCCTTCGGTTGCATCCTGAACCCCGGACCGCGGGCCTTCAGGCCCGCTCTTGTTTGCTTCTTTGCGCGTCTGAAGACGCGCGGTCCATTGCATCACCCCGCGTATTTCACTGAACAGCCATAGGGCGTGGTCTGCGCCATTTGCACCGCGCGCCCGGCGGCAATGTCGGCCAGCGCGGCGCTCACATAATTATGCGCACCTTCAAGCGTCTCCGGCCGCGCCGACGGGCGGTCGTCGATCGCGCCTTGGTATACGAGGCGCCCTTCGCCGTTGATGATAAACATGTGCGGCGTATTGCGCGCGCCGTAGGCATGGCCCATGGCGCCGGTGGAATCGAGCAGGATCGCGCTCGGCTGCGCGCCAAGTTCTTGCGCATGCGCGAGCGCGGCGGGTCCCTCGAAATAGCCCTGCTCGCCCGGCGCGGAGGAAACCACCGACAGCCACGCCACGCCATCGGCGGCAGCGTCGCGTTGCAAGCTCTGCATATTTTGCGAATCGTAATGCTTGCGCACATACGGGCAGCCATTATTGGTCCATTCGAGCACGAGCGTGCGCCCGGCGAACTCGCTCAGCGTGCGGGTCTGGCCGCTGGCGTCTAGAACCGAAAAGTTCGGCGCCGGCGCGCCAGTCTCGACCGCCGCTTCGGCATTCTGGTTGAGGATGGCGAAGCCCGCGCCCGCGGCGAGCGCAACGCCAGCGGCGCCAATCAACATAGCGCGTCGTGAAACTTTCATGGAAACTCTCCTTCGAGCGCGCGCAGGATCAGATCTTCGCTCAAAACTTGCGGCAGGATAATCGCCTCCCCGTCCGGCGGATAATACAGATAGAGCGGCACACCGGCGCGGCCATGCTCGGCCAACGCCGCGGCGATGGTTGCATCGCGATTGGTCCAGTCCCCTACCAGATACACGGCGTTGCGTTCCGCGAACGCCTGCGCCACCCGCGGGCGGGCCAGCGAAGTCACTTCGTTCAACTTGCAGGTGACGCACCAGGCGGCAGTAAAATTCACCAGCACCGGGCGGCTCTCCGCGCGCAAGGCCGCAACCCGCGCCGGGCTCCAAGCCTCGGACGCCAGCACGGCTTGCGTCTGTGCGCCAATGAAGGGTCGCCACGCCACCGCCGCCGTCGCCGCCAGCGCAACCAGTCCGATCACCAACCACACCCGCCCCCAGCGCGCGACGTAAAGGGCAAAGCCCAGCGCCAGCGCCAACGCCAGCAACGCCGCCGCGCCCGCGGCGCCCGCTTGCTCGGTCAGCACCCATGCCAGCCAAATCGCCGCACCGAACATTGGAAACGCCAGCACCTGCTTGAAGCGCTCCATCCACGGACCTGGCTTGGGCAGCGCCCGCTGTAAGCCCGGCGCGAACGCCAGCAGACTCAACGGCGCGGCAAAGCCGAGCGCTAGCGCCGCAAACACCAAGAGCGTTGTGCCAGCCGATTGCGTCAGCACCGCCCCAATCGCACCTGCCATGAACGGCGCGGTGCACGGCGTCGCCGCGATCACCGCCAGCGCGCCGGTGAAAAACGCGCCCGCATCGCCGCCGCGCGCGGTCAAGCCGGCGCCCGCATTTTGCAGCGAGCCGCCCAACGTGAACACACCCAGCAGATTGAGGCCGATGGCGAAAAACAGCAGCGCCAAGGCGCCATTCACCCAAGGCGATTGAAACTGAAAGCCCCAGCCAATGGCTTCGCCGGCGCCGCGCAAGACGATCAACAGCCCCGCCAGCGCCAGAAACGTCGCCAATACACCGCCGGCATAGAGCAGCCCGTGCCGACGCGCTTGCCCGCTCGCTTGCCCGCTTTGGGCGACGCCCGCGAACGAAAGCGCCTTCACCGACAATACCGGCAACACGCACGGCATGATGTTGAGGATGAGCCCGCCCAGAAACGCAAACCCAAGGGCAACGAGCAAAGCCGGCAAACCTAGCGCAAGCGCGCTACCCCCAAGCGCGGCGCCTCCCGTTCCCGGCAATGGTTCTCCGGGTTCGGCGGCGATCTCATAGGCGCGCTGCACGCCGGCCGCATCGATGAGCGTGACCACCCCCTCGATCGACGCTTGGCCAAGATTGTCGGCCGCGCCCGCCTGCAGCGCAAAGCTCACGCCACGCGGCCCGCTGCTCGGCGTTTGCGGCGCGGCGTGATCGATGGCGTTGCGGTCATAGGGAAAAAAATGTGCATCGCGCGCGCCGCCCGCGGATAGCGCCACGCTCAAGCGCGGCGGCGGCCCGGCGCTGATCCGCGCTTGCACCGCGCCATCGCGCCGCGGCAAAGCCGCCACCGCCGTCGCGATGCGCGGCGCCCATTCCAAATCGTCGCGCCCTTCCGCCGCCACCGGCAACGTCAAGCTCACCCCGCCCTCTTCGGGGATGCAGACGTCCGAGCAGACCAGCCAATAAAGATCGGCATTGAGCGTGACGTCTCGCCCCAATGGCAAATTTTGCGGCGCGGTAATCGATATCGGGTAGAGCACTTCGCCGGAGAAACCGTAATTGACCAGAATATCGAACGGCAGCGCTTCCGGCGCCGGCCATTGGATTTCGCCCGCTTCAAATCCCGGCGGTAAACGCCAGGTGATCGCCGTCGGCTCGCCGCTGTCACCGGGATTGCGCCAATAGGTGTGCCAATGCTCGCGAATGCGCTGCCGCAACACGACCGTGAACGTCTCGCCCGGCGCGATCACCGCGCGCGCGGAATGCAATTCGGTCTCGACGTTCTCAGTGCGAAACGGCGCTGCAGCGGCAGCGCCTGCCAGCAACCAGGTAAAGACGAGAGCCGTAACCAACCGCCAGACGCGCATCATTGTTCTTTCCAGCGCCTCAATTAGGCGCGCCCAGATAACGCGACAACGTGCGCTCCAGCATTGGCCCGTCCAATTGGTCGCGCAGCGCCAGCACCTGACCCTCGGGCGAAACCAATACCAATTGCGGCACGCCGATCCAGGTAATTTCGTAGGCCTGCGCCACATCGCCGCCGAGCGCGAAATCCTCATCGCTGTAATGGCTGCCCGGCGCATAGAGATTGAGCCAATTCGTAGGCCAGCGGCGCTGGCGAAACTGGATCGCATCCTCTGGGCTATTGTCGATCGAGATACTGACGACGGTGAAACGATCGCCGCCGAATCGCTCCTGGGCGCGGGTGATGTTGGCGCGCTCCATAACGCAGGGACCGCACCACGTCGCCCAGAAATCCAAGAGATAATAGCGGCCCCGCAAGCTCTCGCTGCGCACCATTCGGCCGGTCCCGAGCTCCTCCAGGACGAAAGCAGGCGCTGGTTTTCCAGGTGTGACAAGGTTTTCCGGATTCAGGAGCCGGATGGGAAAGCGAAGGTCATCAACCTCGCCATAAGCCGCGAGCCGCGCATAGGCCTCGCGAAACGCCTGTTCACGACCTTCGCGACGCTCCAACTCGGCCAGCCGAATGATCGCCCAACCGCGCACGACAGCTTCTGAGTTTTGCTCCGCAAGCGCCTCGAGAAACTCCCGCGCCGCCGCTGGGACGAGCCCTTCGGCAACAAAGCGGATGGAGTTCTGCGCCGTCGCCTGCCATTCTGGCGAGGCGGCCGGCGCGGCCGTTGCGATCTCGGCGAAATCATCAGCGGTGAGCGCCAATGAATACGAGGGCAGGTTGGCGAGATAAACCGCAGCGCGTGCGCGTGCCGATGCGTCGCGACGCTGCCGCATCGCCGCGCGCAGGTAATCTGCGAGTGGCGCAAGGTCGCCTTGATAGGCCTGGCCCGGCGCCGCTGTGCGCTCAAACTCGGCGAACGCGCGCTCATAGGCGGTGCTACCGGATTCGTAGCGCAGCTGCACTTCAGCAGCTGTGACCACGGGTTGAGGTGAACAAGCGGCCAACACGACAAGCGACAAGGCGAATGAGCGAAACATCGAAAATCTCCTGTGGGAGCCCTAATATTCAACTTGATCGATCGGCGCCGGCGCGCACCGCGCCTGCCCGTAAAGCGTCACCACACGCGCGCCCAGAGCCGCCGCGAAAGTTGGATCGCCAAAGGTGGCAAGCCGCGTTGTTGTCGCCGCAAAAGCGGCGCCGGAAACGCTCAGCAACAAGGCCACGGCGATCATCAAAGCGGATAAGCGTCCGCAGGGCGCAACGCTCTCGCCCCGCAGGATATGTGCGAGCCTGATGCGCGGCATTTCTCCGCGCCCAAACGCAGCAAGCGCACCGAGCTTTCCGCCCGAGCCGTGCTCCAGCGCCAGCACCAGCGCGTTCGCATAGGCGCGCCGCTCCGTCGTCGCTTGCTCCAAAGCGGCCGCGTCGCAGGCGATTTCAGCGGCAAGGCGGGTCTTCTTGGTGAGTTGGCGTATGTAGGGGTTGAACCAAAATAGCGCATCGACACACTCAAGCATGAAAAATACCAGCGGATCGCGCCGGCGTAGGTGTGCAATCTCGTGGAGCGCGATCATCCGCACTTGCACCGGGGTCATTCCGGCCAGGGCCGGACCTGACAGCACGATCGCCGGCTGGGCGCCGCCAACGCAGAAGACCGGAATATTCTCATGGCTGAGCAAAATCCGCGCGCCAGCGCCGGCGATAGCGAACTCCCCTCCAACGTCTTGCGACCCACGAATTACCCGCCGTGCGCGCATCAATTGCGCTGCGATGGTGAGCAAAGCGCGCGCAACGCCGGTCATGAAGCAGGCGCCAACGGCCAGCCAGAGCCAGGCTACGCTCAATGAGGTGCCATGCTGCTGCAGCGGCGCGGTCCAATCGACCAACAAAAGCGCGGTGTCCAATTGCAGCGGCGTAACCGGCAACGATACGCTGGTCAGAAACGGCGCGCACAAGGGCGGCGCGGCGGCGGTGATGACCCACGCGAGCCAATAGGACGGCCAGTTCTCGCGCTCACGAGCGTCGCCAAGCCCGCTCAGCGCGCACACAAGCGCAGCCCAAAGAAGACTGGCGAGCAGCCAGAGGCACATTCCCAACGCGAAAGCGGCTAGCGCGGCCACTCACTCGTCCTCCGCCAGCATGCGCTTCAATTCTTCGATTTCGTCTCGGGAGAGAAAGTCATTCTCCACGAAGTGCGCTACCGGAGCGGCGGGCGCTCCGCCCAGCACACGGTGAGCGAAATCGCGCCACATCGAAGCTACGACCGCCAATTTTTGCGCCTTGGCGCGGTAAACGCGCACACCATGGGTCTCCCCCGCCGCCAGCAACCCTTTGTCGAGCATGCGCTCCAGGGTTTTGCGCGTGGAGGAAAACGACCAACGGGTGAACCGCTCCGTTCGGTCGTGCAGTTCGCGGGCGCTCAAACGCCCCTCCCGCCAGAGCGATTTCAGCAATTCAAGCTCGACGGCGGTTGGGTGGGGCGGCTTCATTCGCCGTTTCTACCGCAGGAACGACCGGCGAGTCCATTGGTCACACAGAAGCGACACATGTCGCATGTCGCAGCAAACCAGCGCTTGGTCGCAAAAGCAGAAACCGCGCCCCCCGGGGAGCGCGGCTTCAATTCAGATTCTAAGAGAGACGCCGGCTCAGCTCAGCGGCGTGGCCGCCTGAATACGGGCTGCGCGGGACAAGATTTTCGGCCACAGGCCGAGCGACAGCGAGTGCGCGTGCATCACTGCCGTGACGCCCTTGTCGCGCAGCTCCAAGAACGTGTCTTTCGGCAGCGCGTTGAGCTTCTGCTCGGAGATGCGCAGATATTCGCCGATCTTTTGCGGCTCATCGGGTGTTCCGTCCGCTTTGGCCCGCGGCAAAGCTAGCGGCGTCAATTCGAACAGGCCGTGCTGATCCATCAGCTTGACGAATTCCGTCGTGCGACGGCCCAGCATGTCGAATTCCTTGCAGAATTGGATGGCGTCCTGCGTGAAGCGCGACGGCTTTTCACCCTCGAAGAAGGGCATTTCCGGGGTCTGCGACAACATCTTGGCCGAGCGGTCGATGCATACCAGGACCCGATCACCTTCCGGGGTGGCCGGTTGCGGCGATTGTGGGCTGCCGGCAATCACCGGCAAAAATGGGTAACGCCTTGCAAACGCGGGCAGATACACTTCCGGGTCCAGCGAGCCATCGGCGGCGAGGAACACATTCATCCCCGGCCGCAGGCCCATGACCGCCAGCGGCGTCTTGGTTTGGGTGTCGAAGATGATCGGATAGCACACCGCAGCCAGCCCAAATTCATCGACAGTGAGCGGCACCAAATGGGTGTCGGCCAAGAACGAAAACGGGTTCTGCACCTGACTGACGCCAAGCTTGCGGTGCTTTTCCACCGAAAGCGGCTCCAATTGGCGATAAAACATAATACGGCCGAGCGTTTGGTCGCCGGCGCCAGCGGTCGTCATGTGCGTCTCCGGGAGTTCCCTACCACAAGGGGCTGTCAACCACGAAAGCGGCGGCTTCGCAACAGTCCAGCGCAAATACCGCCTCGATGCCCGGCTTTTCCACGACCCTGCCCGTGCTATGTGAGCGCTGGTTAGGGAAATCCGTAGGCGCCACCGTGATGCCTCGCCTGCGCATTGCCGATTGACCACTCCGGAGGGGAAATGAGGACCGCTTGGATGGCCGCGATCGCGCTGGGCGCCGCCCTGGCGGCCGCCGCTTGCGGGCCCCGCGCCACACCGCCGCTGGGCGCCTTTGACGGCAGGGTCGCGGACTGGACCCGCGAACTGCTCGCCGATAGCCCCGAACGCGCCACCCAGGCCGGCGTTCCGATCGAAGCGGCGGGCGGGCCCTATTCCGATCGCCTCGACGACCGCTCCGCCTTGGCCAGCGAAGCGCGCCGCAGCGCGGCGTTGCGTCGGTTCACCGAATTACGCGCGCTCAGTTCCGGCGGGCTCGATGAAGCCGACGCGCTCACCCACGCCGTGCTGAGCGAACAATTCGAGGCCGCCGCCGCCGCCGCCGATTTTGACTACGGCGCGTTCAGCCCGCTCGGCGGCATCGAACCCTACGTGCTCAACCAACTCGACAGCGCGTTCTTGACGCTGCCGGAATTCTTCGAACGCCGGCATGCCATCAGTAATTTGGCCGACGCCGACGCCTATTTGTCGCGCTTGCGCGCCGTCGCCGGCGCCATCGATGCGGAAACCGAACGCGCCCGCGCTGACACCGCCGCCGGCGTGCGTCCCCCAGCGTTCATCGCCGACACCTTGATCGCGATGCTCGACGCCATCGCGGCGCGCCCAGCGCTGCAACAAATCTACATCACCAGCTTGCGCGCCAAGCTCGAAGCTTTGGCCGCGGCCGAGCTTGACGCGCCTGCGCGTGAACGTTTGCAAAACCACGCCTTAGGCCTGGAAGCACAGGCCGAAATCATCGTCCGCGATCAGATTATTCCCGCCCATCAGCGCGCGGCAGCGTTTTTGCGCGCCGACCGCGCCAATGCCAACGAAGACGCAGGCGTTTGGCGCCTGCCGCGCGGGGCTGAATATTACGCCGCGGCGCTGCGCATCGAAACCACCACCACATTGAGCCCCGACCAAATCCACCGCATCGGGCTTGACCGCGTGCGCACGCTTAGCAACGACCTCGACATCGCCTTGCGCCGCACCGGTCTCACTGAGGGCGCGGTGGGTGCGCGGTTGGCGCAACTCACTGCCGATCCGCGCTACCGCTATCCCGACACCGACGACGGCCGCGCGCAAGTGATCGCCGACGTGCAGGCTCGCGTGAGCCGCGTGCTGGAGCGCGCGCCGCAATGGTTTGGTCATCTGCCGCACGCGCCACTCGAAGTCCGCCGGGTGCCGGCGTTCCAGGAGGCCAGTCAGCCGGGCGCGTTCTATTCTTCGCCCTCGCTCGACGGGGCCACGCCAGGGGTCTATTACATCAATCTGCGCGATCTCTCCGAGATGACGCGCATCGACTTGCCGACACAGGATTTCCACGAGGCCGTTCCTGGCCATCATTTTCAAGTCGCGCTGGCGCAGGAGCAAGCCCAAATCCCATTGCTGCGCCGGCTGATTTCTTTCAACGCCTATGGCGAAGGCTGGGGGCTCTACGCCGAAGAACTCGCCGACGAACTCGGCTTCCACGATGGTGACCCGGTAGCGCGGATAGGCTTCCTGCGCTGGCAATTGTGGCGCGCCGCGCGCCTGGTGGTCGATACTGGTCTCCACGCCCAATTTTGGACCCGGCAACAAGCGATCGATTACCTCGCCCAAACCACCGGCGACGCACCCGGCACTATCACCACCGAGGTCGACCGCTACATCGTTTGGCCCGGCCAGGCCTGCGGCTACGAAATCGGCCGGCGCGAAATCATGCGCCTGCGCGAGCACGCGCGCACCGAGCTCGGGCCTGATTTCGACCTGCGCGGTTTTCACGATGCGGTGTTGCTGAATGGGGAAGTCCCCCTGCCGGTGCTTGATGGCTTGGTCGAGGCCTGGATTCCGCGCCAGCGCGCGCTGGCCGAGCGTGAGCGACGCTAATTGAGCGCACTTCGGTCAAATAATCGTGCGCGCACAAAACGCCGCGCCCGCGCCGCAAACTGGCCGCGATCGTCGCGCGACCTGCGGCATTGTTCGGGTCCGGACGAGTCTTGGGAGGGACAGTCCATGTCTTCAATTTTGATCAAGCGCGCAGGCTTTGCCTTGTGCGCCATTTTACTTGCCAGCTGCGCGGCGCAATCGACCGCGCCCAACACTGCCAACGAGCGGGACGGCGCCGTCACCACCGACACCCGCCGCGACCAGGCCGAGCTTAACGCCTACCCGCCCCCGCCGCCCCCGCCGCCGCAGCCTTACCCGCTGCCATCAGGCGTCATGGGCCGGGCCGCCGGCAACCAGCCCTACGCGCAATATGCGCCCCAGCCGATGCCGGGCGATGTTGATCGCGAGAATTACGAAGACGTCGATCCCAACCCCATTCACATTGTCGCCGAAGAGCCGATCTCGACCTTCTCCATCGACGTCGATACCGCCTCCTACGCCAACGTGCGCCGGATGTTGAACGAGGGCCGCCTGCCCCCCCGCGACGCCGTGCGCATCGAGGAAATGATCAATTACTTCCACTACGATTACGCCCTGCCAAATAATCGCCAGCAGCCGTTCTCGACGACGGTTGCGGTGACGCCCTCGCCGTGGGCGGAAGGCCGCCAGCTCGTCCATATCGGCCTGCAGGGCTATAATATCGTGCCGCGCGAACGCCCGGCGCTGAACCTGGTCATGCTGCTCGACGTGTCGGGCTCGATGGCCGAAGCGAACAAATTGCCGCTTGTGCAGCAGAGCTTCCGCATGCTGATCGACCAGCTGGGTGCGCGCGATCACGTCTCCATCGTCGTTTATGCCGGCGCCGCCGGCGCCGTGCTCGATCCCACACCGGGCAACCAGCACGCGCGCATCCTCGCCGCGCTCGACAATCTGCACGCTGGCGGCTCCACCGCTGGCGGCGAAGGGTTGCGCCTCGCCTATTCCTTGGCGGAGCAGAATTTTGACCGCAACGCCGTCAACCGCATCATCATCGCCACCGACGGAGACTTCAACGTCGGCATCAACGACCCCGAGCAATTGCAAGACTTCATCTCGCGCAAGCGCGAAACCGGCGTTTATCTCTCGGTGTTCGGCTTCGGCGGCGGCAATTACAACGACGCCCTGATGCAGCGCCTGGCCCAGAACGGCAACGGCGTGGCGAGCTATATCGATACCCTGAACGAAGCCCGCCGCGTGCTGCGTGACGAAATGGCGTCGAACATGTTCTCGATCGCCAACGACGTGAAAATCCAGGTCGAGTTCAATCCCAGCCGCGTCGCCGAATATCGCTTGATCGGCTACGAAACGCGGATGCTGCGGCGCGAGGATTTCAACAACGATGCGATCGACGCCGGCGAAATCGGCGCCGGCCACGCGGTGACAGCAATTTATGAAATCACCCCCGTCGGTGGACACACCTTCACCGATCCGTTGCGTTACCAAGAAGGCCGGGCCACCACCATGCAGCCCTCCACCAACGAACTGGCATTCCTGCGCATCCGCTACAAATTGCCCGGCCAGGAAAATTCCCGCCTGATCGAACGCCCGATCACCAACGCCGACAATTATCCCTCAATTGATCGCGCCCCGGAATCGACGCGCTGGGCCACTGCAGTCGCCGGTTACGGCCAATTGCTACGCGGCGATCCCTATCTCGACCGCGATTTTCGCTGGGACGATGTGATCAATCTGGGCCAAGGCGCGCGCGGGGACGATGAATTCGGCTGGCGCGCCGAATTTATCCAACTCGCCCGCGCCGCGGCCTCGGCGGCGGCGCTGCCCACCGCCGAGAACGCCCCCAAGCCGGAGCCGCGCCCGGTTCGTTAGCGCTTGGACCGCGCGTCTTCAGACGCGCGCCGAGCAAGGGCGGGCCCGCGGTCCGAGCGGTTTGATCTGGAACAAGGGAGGAGGCGCTTCAAAGCGCCTCCTTCTGGCTGCTGCAAATTCGGTCTAGCTTCCAAACATGGGCAAGGGGATGCGCAGGCTCTTTTCCGTTGGCGGCTTCTTGACGGGCCTTGTTTTCATGGCCCCGGTGATTTGGTTCTTGGCCTACAAGCACCAGCATCCCGACGCGGCGCCCAGCATCGAGGCCAGTATTTTCTTCGTCGTCATCGCTGTTATAGGCCTCAATCTGGCGCTCAGGTCGCTCTGGATCCTGATCCGCGGCGTTTAAGCCGCGCTGGCCCGATTGGCTCCTTACCGTTTGGGCTGGTTCCAGCTAGAGTGCGCTGCGCGGGGCGGAGGACTGCCATGTACGAGATGGAGACGGCCGGGTTGCTGGTCCGGGTCGAGCCGCAATTCCTGCCGGAGGAATCTGACCCGGCGCAGAACCGCTTCGTCTGGGCCTATACGATCGAAATCGAGAACCGGTCGCAGGCCGATGTGCGGCTGATGTCGCGCTATTGGCGCATCACCGATGCCAAGGGCGTCACCCAAGAGGTGCGCGGCGAAGGCGTGATTGGCCAACAGCCACTGATCTCGCCGGGGCAAAGCTTTCGCTACACCAGCGCAGCGCCGTTGGCGGCGCCCTCGGGCATGATGATGGGCGCCTATTCCATGGTGCGCACCGACGGCGGCGCCCCCTTCGACATCGCCGTGCCGCTTTTCCTGCTCGACAGCCCGCACCAAACCCAGCTGGCGAATTAAAGCCGGCGCAAGACGGATGAACGGTTTTGTCCTTGTCCTTCTCCCCTTGTTGGAGAAGGTGGATTGCGGCGGCAAAGCCGACGCGAGACGGATGAGGGGTGTTTGCGCGAACGGCCCCAGCGTGGCGCCTACACCCCTCATCCGTCATCGCGTTTACGCACGCTGACACCTTCTCCCACAAGGGGAGAAGGACGAACGCTCAACGCTTCCGGCGCGATGCGATACTCGCGCGCGCAAAATTGGCAGCGCGCGTGCAGCAGGCCATCGGGCTCCACCAGCTCACGCACTTCTTCGGGCGGAAATTGCTTCACCGCCGAGGTAAGACGCGCCTCGGTGCACGTGCATTGATCAACCAGCGGCGCGGGCGCGGCCATGCGCGCGCCTTCTTCGTGAAACAGGCGATAGAGCAAGCGCTCAGCCAGCAAATCGGGGTCGAGCAATTCTTGATCTTCCAGCGTCGCGAACAGAAGCGAAGCGCGCGTCCAATCTTCCTCGACATCGCCGCGCGCATGGTCGGGCGCGATGCGTTGCAACAACAACCCGCCGCCGCGCCACAAAAGCGGCGTATCGCGCGCAAACACCTCGCCCACCGCGAGGCGTATCCGCGTCTCGGTCTGCTCGCTGCTGCGGAAATACGCTTCCGCGCACGCGCCGAGCGTGACGCCCTCCAGCACGGCGACGCCCTGATACACCGGCTTGCCTTCGCCGGGATCGAGCGTAATCAGCATCTGCCCCGCGCCGAGCAATTCCGCCGGCGCCAATCGGTTGGCGTGCGCAAGCGCTTCACGCGCCCCCCGCGCCAAGCGCGCATAGCCGCGCAGAGCGCCGCCAGGGCCGCATTCTGCCACCAGCAACGAAACCGGCCCCTCGCCCTGCGCCTGCACGGACAGGCGCCCCTCCGCTTTTAACAACGATCCCACCAGCGCCGCGAGGGCGAGCGCTTCGCCGAGCAGCATCGCCACCGGACGCGGATAATCATGCCGACGCAAAATCGGATCGAGCGAGTCCTGAGCCAACCGCACGATGCGCCCACGCACCGGCGCGCGATCGAGGCTGAAGGAGGCGATGGAATCGTCGCGCATCATTTGAACCAGCAGAGTTGCTCCGACGTGGCCAGCAATTTGCCTGATCGCGTCCACAAATTGACTCGCGAGCCGACAATTGCGTGCGCGGCCCGGGTGCCAATAGCCTCGATCAGTGTGAAGTCGTCGCCGATTTCGGCCATTTCGTCGGCAGTCGCCACGAAATACACGGAATAGGCAATCGTCGCCGACGGGCGTGGCCCTGTGCCAAGATAGAACGCGCGCGGCGCGTAATTGTCACAAAGATAGGCCACCTGAACAGCGTCGAGAGCGCGCCCAGACACCTCGCGCACCCATGCTGCGGAATGCGTCTGACCCAGATGGGATCCTTTATCGAAGGCTGCGCCAAGTGCGACACGAACTGGCGATTGTTGGCCAAATGTGCCTGGCGGATAAAACACGTCGAGGTCTTCCGGCGGTGGAACTTCCGGCATTGTCGGTTGGACAAATCCATCGCTTTCGCGCCGCGTTGTGGTCACGACCGAAGCGGTCACGCAAACATCGCTCGATCCGGCGAGCGAGAGCTGTACAAGCCAATTCTGGATCGAACGGCTGGCGCCCAATAGCTGCGCGCGCACCACCACTTCGCTGCCGGGCGGGACGGAACGCACGAAATTGACACTGAGGGCCGATGCCGCGCCCTGAACACTCGGCGCCGACATCACGGCTTTGAGAAGCAGCGCCGCGCTCATGCCGCCATACGTGCCAACCATCGCCTCATAGGCAGGATCAGCGCGCCCTCGCCACTGACCATCGCCAGCCGCATCAAGCTTCAACGCCGTCTCAAGGTCGCCCATCCCCACGCTCCCCATCTTGTTTGCCATCCATGAGCGCCGCAACCCGCACCGCCTCGATATCGTCGAGCAACGTTCTAAAGCTTCGCAGGTCGGCGACCAGCGCCGACAATGTTCCGAGAGTGAAAAACACATTTATCGCAACAAGAATCTGCATCCAAGGATCGGGGTTCGACTTCGACATCCAAGCAGCAACGATGCCGGCGCCGATCAAGAGGAGGGAGATGGGAATGAGAAAGGTCTGTCGTTCAAGAGCCTCAACGCGTCTCTTGACGGCGAAGCGAAGCTCCGCGCTGAAAAATTCAGGCCGCGTGTGGCGCCGCAAGAGCGCGTAGCTGGCATAGCCGGTAGTGGGGATAAGAAGCTGCAGAACACACGCAAATCGCCACCCATCGGCGCCGCCGGTGCTGAATGGAATGAAGGCGAACAACGAAGCGATGAAAAATCCCACGGCCAACTGCATCGGCACGTGAAACGGGCTAGGATGAACGATCAGCGAATTGCCATGCAATTGGCGGGTCATGGCAAGTATTGCGAAAACCGACGCCGAGAGCCAAAGCGTGAGACGCACCCAAAACTGGTCAGGCGTGCGCATGATGTCGGCGATGGCGAGGGCGGAGGTGGCGAAGGCAGCGCTCATCATCATGGTGACGACCTGGTTCGTGGTCGACAGGCCATAATCGCGGACGCGTGCGACCATGGTTCGCGTATCGATGAGCGGGGGCATTTCTTGGGTCACAAAGACTGTCCTCTGGCGCAGGCCCCACCTCAAAGCTTCCCCAAACACCAGAGCAGCACCGCCTTCTGCGCGTGGATGCGGTTTTCGGCGGCGTCCCACGCCGCCGAGTTGGGCGCATCGAGCACCGCGTCGGTGACCTCTTCGCCGCGATGGGCCGGCAGGCAATGCAGGAAGATCGCATTCTCCGCGGCGCGCTGCATGAGGGCGGCGTTCACCGCATAGGGCGGAAACGCCGCCAGACGCGCTTCCCTGTCGGAATTCCCCATCGACACCCAGGTGTCGGTGACGACGACATCGGCGCCGGCGATGGCCGCGTG